>NZ_JAZHLJ010000084.1:0-12963 GCF_036549495.1 Aurantimonas sp. C2-5-R2 | reverse complement strand
ATCTCGGGCGGGAAACGATGGCGGCTATAGCTGATGCTCGACATCCCCCTATCCTACTCCGCTTTCGCTTCGGATCCAGCTAACGTGTCAAGCCTGTCAACGCCTCCACGACCTCGCGCCATGGAATCAGCCCTGCCACGGTATCGACCGAGATGTCGGAGCGTTGCGTTTTCCGCCGCTCTTCGTTGCGGGCCAGCTCAGCGTATTTCGTGCGCAGGATCGTATCGCGCGCCGCGCTGATCTTCTCGGCCACATCCTTGGCGCTCACCGCTTCCAGCAGCCGTCGCATCGTGTCCAGCGCGCGCTCGGCGTCGTCAAGCGGAACGGCACCACGACGCTGTTCGCCGCTGTCCAAACCGCGATACCGAAGATCAATTGATTTAGCTTGTCCCATCACTGCCTATATCGCGCGAATTTGGCCTCCATCGACGCGCTGTACAGTGCCGGTGACGTAACTGGCCTTGTCGGAGCAGAGGAAGGCTCCCACCGCGCCGAACTCGTCCGGCCGGCCATAGCGCGCTGCCGGAATCGTCGTCAGCGCCTGTTGCCGTACCTCGTCGGGAGTCCGCGCATGCCGTTCCGCCTGGGCCGCATCCAGCGCTGCGACGCGGTCGGTATCGATCCGACCGGGCAGGATGACGTTGCAGGTTATGCCGTCGGCCGCGATCTCGGCGGCGACCGTCTTGTTCCAGGCAAGAAGCGACGCGCGCAGGCTGTTCGACAGTGCCATCCCGGCGATCGGCTGCACGGCCGCCGACGAGGCAATTGTCAGGAGACGTCCCCAGCGGCGTTCACGCATGTCTGGCAGGCATCGCGTCGCGGCATGGATGAGATTGCCGACCATGCGCTCGAACCATTGGCTCCAGGCATCCGAGGAAACGGCCAGCGCCGGGGCAGGCGGCGGGCCGCCGCCGTTGAGGACGAGAATGTCGATGCCGCCCATTCTCACGGTAGCATCGTCGATCAGCGCATCGAGGGCGCTACGGTCGTGCAGGTCACAATCGCGTCCGTGCACTGCCGCGCCGGTCTCCTCGGCGATCCTCGCAGCCACTTCTTTGGCGCCGGTCCGGCCGCAGATCATAACGACCGCACCCTCCGCCGCCAGCGCCGTCGCGATGGCGCGGCCGAGGCCGCGCGTCGAAGCGAGCACCAGCGCCCGCCGCCCGTTCAATCCGAGGTCCATGACCGCTCCTTCCTGTCTACCGCCCGGCAGCGTAGCCCTGCATGCCGCGCGGATTGGCCCCCGCACGCAGATAAAGCGTGCCGCCGTGATCCTCGCGGGAGCAGGCTGCCAGACGCCCTTCCGACCAGTCCTTGCCGACCGTCACCTCATGACCCGACGCCTTCAGCGCATCGACCGTCCGCTGCGGGAACCGCCCTTCGAGAACCAGGACGTTCGGCTTGGCCTCGCGGGGCCAGAACGAGCTCGGGCAATGCTCGCTGTGGAAGGAGGGCGCGTCGATCGCCTCCTGCAGGTTGAGGCCATGATGAACGTGGCGGAGGAAAAATATCAGCGACCACTGGTCCTGCTGGTCGCCGCCCGGCGTGCCCCAGGCGAGATAGGGCTGTCCCTCCCTGAGCGCCATGGAAGGCGTCAGAGTGGTCCGCGGCCGCCGGCCCGGCATGAGCGTGCTCGGCAGGCCCTCGTCGAGCCAGAACATCTGCGCCCGCGTCGAGAGTGAAAAGCCAAGCCCGGGCACGACGGGGCTCGACTGGAACCAGCCGCCGCTCGGCGTCGCCGCCACCATGTTGCCCCAGCGGTCGATGACGTCGATGTGGCAGGTGTCGCCGCGCAACGCGCCCGCCCGGTCCGTCACCGGCTCGCCGGCTTCCGCCACCGTCGGCTCGCCGACGCCCAGGATGGCGTTGATGTTCAGGCTGCTCTCGTCGGCGACCCGGTAATTCGGCAGCTTCGGCGTGCGTCCGTCCGGCTGTCCGGGCCGGAACTCGACCGACGCGCGATCGCCGATCAGCCTGCGGCGCTCTGCATTGTAGCGCTCCGACAGCAGCGCTTCGAGCGGAACGTCGAAATCCTTCCTGTCGCCGTACCAGGCTTCGCGATCCGCGAAGGCGAGCTTGGCCGCCTCCACCACCGCGTGGACGAAATCCGGCCCCTCCGCCGGCATCTCGGCGAGCGGCAGGTCGCGCAGCAGCGCCAGTTGCTGCAGCAGCAGCGGTCCCTGGCTCCACGGGCCGCATTTGGCAACGGTGTAGCCGTGATAGTCGTAGGTCGCCGGCGCCTCGACGCTCGCCTGCCAACGCGCCATGTCGTCGCCGGTCAGCAGGCCGCGATGCCTGTCGCCGCTTGAATCCATGAGCTCGGCAGTGCGGTAGAAGCTGTCGATCGCTTCGGCCACGAAGCCTTCGTACCAAGCGCGCCGCGCCGCCTCGATCTGCCGTTCCCTGTCGCCGCCGCCGGCCTCGGCTTCCGCAATGACGCGGCGATAGGTCCGGGCTATGGCAGGGTTGCGGAACAGGTCGCCCGGCTTCGGCACGCCGGCTCGCGGAAAGTAGATTTCGGCGGAACTCGGCCATTCGTCGCAGAACAGCACCTCGACCGCCTGCAGCGCGTTGACGATCGGCGGAACCAGCGGATACCCGTTCTCGGCGTAGTGGATCGCAGGGGCCAGCACATCGGCGACGCTCATCGTGCCGTGGTCGCGCAGTATCAAGAGCCACGCGCCGAACGAGCCCGGCACGCAGGCCGGCAGCAGCCCGGTCCCCGGCACCAGGTCGAGACCCATGTCGCGCAAGCGCCGAGCCGTCGCCGCTTCCGGCGAGACGCCCTGCCCGCAGATGCTCTGGATGCTGCCAACGCGTCGGTCGTAGACGAGGATCGGCACCTCGCCGCCGGGGCCGTTCAGATGCGGCTCGACGACTTGCAGCAGGAAACCTCCTGCCGCCGCCGCGTCGAACGCATTGCCGCCGCGCTCGAGGATCCCCATCGCCGCCGCGCTCGCCAGCCAGTGCGTCGAGGCCGCCATTCCGAACGTGCCCTTGAGTTCCGGACGGGTCGTGAATATTCCGGACGTCGTCATGATCGATCCTTGTTGCGTGGTGTGGATCCGGCTGTATAGTGACCTGTATACATCGCTGTATACCGGATGGCCACATGGCTCCAAATGCCAATCCAGTCCAAAACGGCGCCGCATCGCACCTGCATCTGTCGCAACGCGCCTATGCATCCTTGCGACAGATGGCGATGACGTATCGTTTCCAGCCGGGACAGCGGCTCAACGAGGGTGTGCTGGCGCGCGAACTCGACGTCAGCCGCACGCCGCTGCGCGAGGCGCTGCACCGCCTCAGGTCGGAAGGGCTGCTCGTCCTTGTCAGGGGGCGCGGCTTCCATGCTCGGCCGCTCGACGTGAAGGAGGTGTTCGATCTCTACGAGGCCCGGCTCGCGCTCGAGACGACGGTCGCCCGGCTGGCCTGCGAGCGGGCGGACGAGGAGTGGTTCGGAGCGATCGACACCTATCTCGTGGCGAGCGTGAAGGCGCAGGAGACCGCGCCGGTCGAGCAACTCCTGCAGTTCGATGAAGGGTTTCACGAGCGGGTCACCGAGGTCACCGGCAATGCGGAACTGCTGCGCATGCTGGGCAGCATCAATGCCCGCATCCACTTCTTCCGCTGGGTCGACATGCAGGGCCGCCGAGACAGTACGCAGAGCGAGCACCGCGCGCTGGTCGACGCCATCCGTGAGCGCGACAGCGCGCGCGCGGCCGAGGTAGCGCGAATCCACATCACCCGCCGCCAGGACCAGATCGTCGAGGTCATTCGCGAAGGTTATGCGCGGCTCTTCATGGGCGATGGACCGAAGGTCGCCGACCTCAGACCCGTTGCCGTGTCAGAGGAGAAACGATGAACCAGCTTTCCGGTGCCGAAGCGCTCGTGCGCATGCTCGAACTGCACGATGTCGAGGTCATCTTCGGCCTGTGCGGCGACACCAGCCTGCCATTCTACGACGCGCTCTACCGGCTCGATCACGGCATGCGGCACGTGCTGACGCGCGATGAGCGCTCGGCCAGCTACATGGCGGACGTCTATGCACGCGTCTCCGGCAAGGTCGGCGTCTGCGAGGGGCCGAGCGGCGGCGGCGCAACCTATATTCTTCCCGGGGTCGTCGAGGCGAACGAATCCTCCATCGCGCTCCTCGCCATCACCACCGATATCGGCGTCGGCTCACGTGGCAGGTTCGCACTGACCGAGCTCGACCAGGAGGCGCTGTTCCGTCCGCTGACAAAGTGGAACAAGGTGATCGAGACGAGCGGCTCGCTGCCGCGCACGCTGCGGGCCGCGTTCCGCCAGATGACCACCGGCCGCCCCGGCGCCGTGCATCTCGGTCTTCCGTTCGACGTCCAGAAAGGCCCCGTAGACGCCGAAGACGTGTGGGGCGACAAGGTTCTGGGGAAATTCCCCTCGCTGCGCGCCGCCCCCTCCGCCGAACACGTCGAAGCCGCTGCCGAGGCCCTCGCCGGCGCCAAGCGTCCGATGCTGATCTGCGGCGGCGGGCCGGTCATCGCGGGCGCGCGCGCCGAGGTCACAGCGCTCGCCGAGCGACTCGGCGCCATCGTCGCGACGTCGATCAGCGGCCAGGGCGCGATCCTCGACAACCATCCTCTGGCGCTCGGCGTCGTCGGCTCGAACGGCGGTTCCGACGAGACGCGGGCGGCGGTCGATGCAGCCGACCTCATTGTGCTGGTCGGCTGCCGCGCCGGATCGGTCACGACCGAGCGCTGGCGGCACCCGGCGCCGCTCGGGCAGCGGATCATCCATATCGATGCCGATCCGACGGTTATCGGCGCCAACTATCCGACCGAAGTGGCAATCGTCGGCGATGCGAAGCTGGCGCTGGCGGAGCTGGTCGAGGCCGTCGACCACAAGCTGGGAGGCGTGAAACGCTCGCCCGAGGAAGCACAGGCAACGGTCGCCCGGGCCAAGGCTGCCAAGTTCGCGCGCTTCCACGCGCTTGCCGAATCCAACGAACAGCCGATTCGGCCCGAGCGCGTGGTTCGCGACCTTGCTGCGCTGCTGCCGGCGGATTCGGTGGTGGTCGCTGATCCCGGCACGCCCTGCCCTTACTTCTCCGCCTATTTCGAGCTGACCAATCCCAACGCCCGGCTGATCAGCAACCGCGCCCATGGGGCGCTCGGCTATTCGCTGCCCGGAGTGCTCGGCGCCTACTATGCCCGTCCCTCGGCCAAATGCGTCGCGGTTATGGGCGACGGCAGCTTCGGCTTCAATGCCGGCGAGATGGAGACGCTGGTTCGCACCGGCGCGCCGGTGACGCTGGTGGTGTTCTCCAACAGCGTGTTCGGCTGGATCAAGGCCGGCCAGGATTCGGGGTTCGGGCAGCGCTATTTCTCGGTCGACTTCAGCCAGACCAACCATGCGCGCGTCGCCGAGGCGTTCGGCGTGAAGGCCTGGAGGGTCGAGCATCCATCGGAACTGCGGAGCGCGCTGGCGGCGGCCATCGAGCACGGCGGTCCGAGCCTGGTCGACGTCGTCACACAGCCGCTCCACGAAGCGGCCGCACCGGTGACGGAGTGGATCGCATGATCCGGACGTGCCGGCAGTTGCCGCCGGGCCTGGCGACAACTGCCGGAGGAATGACCATCAACCAGGGAACAGAAAGGACTGCAAAATGACTCGTAATCTCAAGGGGCATCTTTCGCTTCCGCCACTCTCCCGCCGCGATGCGCTGCGGCTCGGCCTCGCCGGCCTGGCTGCCGGCACCGCCGCGTTCCGCACCACCAGCGTGCTGGCGCAGCAGCAGAGCCTGCAGTGGGGCTCGTCCTCCATCGGATCGACCGGCTACGTCATCATGGAGGGTCTGGCCAACACGGTTAACCGCCATTCGGACCTGCAGAACGCCTCGATGGCCACGAGCGGCGGCGCCGAGAACATGCAGCTCTTCGCCGAAGGCGTGATCCAGCTCGGCCAGACCACCTCCACTGACTGGAAACCGGCGGCGGAGGGGATGAACCCATATCCCGCGCCGATCACCGTGCACCAGATGTTCGCATATACACTGTTCAACTGCACGCCGATGGTGCGTGCCGACAGCGATATTCAGACGCTCGAGGATCTCCGCGACACGCGCTGCATGCCCTCGCCCGCCGGCAGCTCCACCGCCACGATGTGGGAGGTGCTGTTCGAGGCCGCGGGCATTCTCGACGACATCGAGTGGACCTACGGCTCCTGGCGCGAGAGCTACGATGCGCTGCGCGCCGAAGCGGTCGACTGCATCCCCTCGCTGCTGACAAACGGCCGCCCGTCGCCGATCCTGTCGGAACTGGTCGCCACGACCCCGGTCCGCATCCTGCCGATTCCGCAAGAGGTGATGGACAAGGCCAGGCAGCTCAATCCCGGCATCTCGCTCGGCATCATCCCGGCAGGGGCCGTCGAGGGCATCGCGGAAGAAACCCAGGCTGCGTCCTTCTCGGGCGTACTCGCCGCCTCGCCCGACGTCGAGGAGGAGATCGCCTACACGGTGATGAAGGCGATCTTCGACAATGCCGAAGACGTCCGCGCCCTCGGCACGCAGTTCGAGGACGTCGACCTCGAATTCGGCGCCGAATACCTCGTAGAGGGCTTCCCCGTCCACAAGGGCGCCGCGAGATACTACAAGGAGAAGGGCGTCTGGACCGACGACATGGTCGAAGCCCAATAAGTCAGGTCGCACTGCGGGCCGGGCCGAAGCCGGTCCGCAATTGCGAGAATCTTCCGTCGCTTTCCGGGAATCGAGATGATGCGGACCAGATCTAATCGACTTGCCGGCTACTTTACCGATCAGCAGGGTGATCCGCGATTGATCCTGCTCATCGGCCTGGTCTCGCTCGTCTATGTCTTCGGCCACGTCGTCCAAATCTTCGAATACCTCATGCCCTCCGGGCAATTCAAGATCATGCATGTGGGCGGCGCGGCGCTCCTCATCTTCCTCTTCGCCGCAGCGAAGACGGGAAGCGCGGTATCGCGAGCCGTCCATCTCGCGCTCGCCGCAGTGGCCGCCGGTGTCGTCTGGTACGTCTTCAGCGAGCACGATCTTCTGACGTCGCAGCGTGCATTCCTGCCGAACACCACCGACTTCATCGTCGCGGCGGGATTCCTGCTGCTGTGCCTCTACGCCTCGATGCGAGAATGGGGCTGGGTCGTCAGCCTGATCGCAGTCGTCGGCCTGCTCTACGGCTATTTCGGCGATCACATGCCGCAGGGCCTGCTGTATCACGGCGGCATCAACCTGACGCGCCTGATCGGCTACACGTCCATACCGTATTTCAGCGGGCTGCTCGGCAGCCTCGCCGAGCTTTCCGCCGGCACGATCTTTCCGTTCATGCTGTTCGCCGCGGCGCTTCAAGCGACCGGTTGCGTCGACTTTATCATGAACGTCGCCTATCGGATCGGCGGTAACACCCGCGCCGGCCCGGCGCAGATCGCGATCATTTCGAGCGGCCTGATGGGAATGATCTCGGGCTCCAGCGTCGCGAATGTCGCCTCGACGGGCGCTCTGACGATCCCGCTGATGAAACGGCTCGGCTTCAAGCCCGAGTTCGCCGGTGCTGTCGAAGCGGTCGCCTCGACCGGGGGGCAGATCACGCCGCCGGTGATGGGGCTCGCAGCGTTCCTGATCGTCGGGCTGACGGGCATTCCGTACGGCGAAGTCATCATCACCGCCGTCTTTCCAGCCCTCATCTATTACCTGTATCTGATGGTGGCCGTACACTTGCGGGCAGTGAAGCGGAACCTTGACGCGAGCACCAACACCGTGCTGGCCGACGAATTCGACACCGGCGAGAGCCTCTGGCGTATCTGCCTGCGCAACCTGCATTTCTTCATCGCCGTAACGTATCTGGTCTGGGTTCTGCTCGACAGCAACCTGCCCGGGCGCACCTCGCTCGAAGCCACCGCAATCCTGTTGGGCCTCTATGTCCTGCGCGAGATCGTCTTCTCCTGGCGCGGCATCGGCAACATCGTCTCGAACGTCGTCCAACTGATCTGCCGGACCGCCTACAGCGGCGCGCAGGCCGGCGCTCAGATCGCCATCGTCGTCGCGGTCATCGGCGTGCTCGTCGATCTTCTCACCGTCACCGGCTTCGCGCAGAAGCTATCCTTCGCGATGCTGGAGATCGCCAGCGGCAGCCTGCCTCTGCTGCTCATCATGTCAGCCTTCGCCTGCCTGGCCTTCGGCCTGGGACTGCCGACCTCAGCGGCCTACATACTGGTGGCGTTGATGGGCGCGCCGGCACTGGTCAGCCTTGGCGTGCCGCTGCTCGCAGCGCATTTCTTCGTCTTCTTCTTCGCCAATATCTCCGCCATCACGCCGCCTGTCGCGGTATGCTGCCTGGTGGCGGCGAAGATCGCGCAAGGCAGCTTCTTTCGAACCAGCTTCATCGCCGTGCGCCTGGGCCTTCCCGGCTTCATCCTGCCGTTCCTGTTCGTCGCGCATCCCGAGATCCTCGGCATCGGATCCGGCATCCTCTACACCGCATTCGTCTCGGCGATGGCGTTGCTGGGCATCATCGCTCTCAACGTGATGCTGGAAGGCTACCTGCTGCGGCCGCTGAATTGGTTCGAGCGGCTGGTCCTGCTGCCGGCCGCGCTCGGCCTGCTGCATCCCAGCCTCTGGGCATCGCTGTTCGGCATTACCATCTTCGCTGGACTATTGGGATGGCAGTGGATGGGCTGGAGGAGGTCTCAGGCGGCCCACGACACGTCCGCGCCCGCCGGAAGCACGGTGGCGAACCCGCCCAGTTCCGGCGGCAGACCGTAGACGGCTTCGCTCGGCGCTGTCTCGTGCGGCTGAAGACCGCCGGCCGCGAAGTGCTCGCGTGTCCGGCCGGTATCCTCGCTCTCAAGCGCCATGCCGACGATCCAGGGGGCGGGCTTTGCCGCATGGACCCACGGCACGACCTGGTGCAGCGCAGAATGCTCGATGAAGACGCACGCACCCCGGTCGAGCTGCAGGACCCACCGCTGATACCGCCGGACCGGCACCCGCCCCACGAAGCACCCGAACCGGCGTGCGGACTCTTCAGGATCCGCAGTGGCGAGAAGGACCGCCTTCAGCCCGACGATGCCGTTGGGATGCCCGAGCCACCGGGGCTGCCAGACGATGTCCTCCGTGTGGTGCTTCAGAAGCTGTATTCGACCTTCTGGCATCGTCTCCGGTGGAACGCGAAGCACCGAGAAGCGCGCCTCGCGAAGCTGTCCGTCGGCATCGGACACCGGTCGAACGAGGTTTACCGGCGGCTGTGGGCGAAATCCGTTGCTCTCCAGAATCCCGTGCGCCAGATCGAGGTCGCAAGTGCTGAAGGCGATGAGATGCGGTCCCACATGCCGGGCGATCGCCGCCCGGAATTGTCGCGCCAGTTCGGTATCCGCCACCGCCGTCAGGAACTCGATATAGCCTTCGCGCAGCATGACGCAGTGATTGGCCATTCCGGCAGGCACCATGCCGTTCGGCGTCCAGTTCTGCTGCGCCGTGAACGGCGTCAGACGAAAGCCGAGCCGCTCCAGCGTGGCTGCCCCGACATCCAGCGACGGAACGAAGTGCGCGACATGGTCGAGGAACGTCTCGGCCCGATCCGGCACCTGCTTGCTCATGGAGCTTCTCCGCTGATGATCTCGAACCCGCTCACGGTCGCGTCGCGGCCTTTCTCCAGAGCGAGCGGCCTGCCGCGCCCGTCGAGGCCGTATCACGGATGGCGATGCCCCGCGCTCCTTTCCCGAGATGTCAAGCTGAAGGTTCGTATGGTCGTGGTCGGATTCGCGATGCCGCCGGATTGCATGCCTGTCGACTGCCCGCTCGGCGGCCCGAAAGTGCCGGCATTGTCTGTCGATGAGGCGCTGCGGCGCGCCGCACTCCTCCTCCGAAAAGCGTCCGAGAGATTGGAATGAAAATGGCGAGTGTTGGCCAGCTTATCGTAGAAAGTCTCGTCTCGAACGGGATCGACCGGCTCTTCTGCGTTCCCGGCGAGAGCTATCTGGGTCTCCTGGACGCGCTCTACGGCCGCGACGACATCGACCCGGTCGTCTGTCGGCACGAGGCGGGGGCCGGCTTCATGGCGCTTGCCGACGCACGTCTCACGGGCAGGCCAGCTGTCGCCGCGGTAAGCCGTGGGCCCGGCGCCAGCAATGCCGCCATCGCCGTCCACACCGCGCAGCAGGACGGCGTACCTTTCATCCTCATCGTCGGCCAGGTCGCCGCCAACGATGTTCGCCGTGACTCCTTCCAGGAGATCGATTACGGGCACATGTTCGGCTCGATCGCCAAGTGGACCGCGGAGGTGACGGATCCGGCCAGAATGGCGGAAACCATCCTGCGTGCCGTCCAGGTAGCGACTGCCGGCGTTCCGGGTCCCGTCGTGATTTCGGTGCCGGAGGATGTTCTCACTTCCGTCACGCATTCTCGTCCCGTCGGTCCGCAAGCGCCGATCAAGGCGGCACCCGATGCCGCCGATGCCGCTGCGCTGCGCGAGTGGCTACGCACCGCCGACCGGCCGCTCGTCGTCGCGGGCAGCAATCTGGATCGCCCCGGCGGCCGCGAAGCACTGCGGAAGTTCATCGAAGCCTGGAACATCCCGCTGATGGTGTCCTTCCGGCGCCACGACCTTTTCGCGAATGCTCACCGACTCTATGCCGGCGACCTGGGGCTTGCCAATCCTGCAAGCCAGATGGCCGTTCTTCGTGATGCCGACCTCGTGCTGGTCCTCGGCGCGAGGCTGAGCGATATCACCACCCAGGGCTACAGCTTTCCGCACCTCGTCCGCCCGGAAATGAAGCTCGTCCACGTCCACCCGGACCCCTCGGTGATCGGTACACATTTCGCAGTCGACCTTGCGATCGCGTGTGATTCGCGAGCCCTGATAGAAGCGGTGGGCTCCCCCTCGCCCAGCAGCCCGAGAAACGTTCGGGACGCGTGGATCGAGCGGCTGGCGGTGGAGCGCCGGAAGATCGCGGCACCACGATCCATCGAGGTCGATGACGGTATCTGTTTTGAGGATTTGGTCGATATCGTCGGCCGGAGTCTAAGCGACGACGCCATCGTCACGCTCGATGCGGGGACCTTCAGCGCGCCGGTCTACCGCATCGTGCCCTTTTCTCCGCCGCAGCGGCTGCTGGCGCCGATCTCCGGCGCCATGGGATTCGGCGTGCCGGCCGCCGTCGCGGCTAGCTTGCGCGAGCCGGGTCGCCAAGTCATCTGCTTCGTGGGAGACGGCGGTTTCCTCATGACCGGCCACGAGCTATCGGTGGCCATGGAGCGCAAGCTTCCGCTCAAGGTGATCCTGTCGGAGAACGGAATATACGGCTCGATCCGGATCCACCAGGAGCGCGACTATCCGGGAAGGACGGTCGGGACGAGCTTCACCAATCCCGATTTCGAGCTCATCGGTGAGGCGTTCGGCTTCCACGTCACGCGCATGCGGTCGCGAAGCGATCTGTCGGCGCTCCCGTCGCTCCTGTCGGCGGCCGGACCCGAGTTGATCCTCGTGGAGACGAGCGTCGAGGCAATCCTGCCGGGGAAAGGGGGCGATAGCCGCCCTTGAAGCCGTGCTCATCCCGAAGCCGCTCGAACACCCGCTTCGCCGTGTGGCGCTGCTTGCGGTGGACCCCGCGATCGGCCTCCAGCCGGCGTTGACACGTTAACTGGATCCGAAGCGAAAGCGGAGTAGGATAGGGGGATGTCGAGCATCAGCTATAGCCGCCATCGTTTCCCGNTGACACGTTAACTGGATCCGAAGCGAAAGCGGAGTAGGATAGGGGGATGTCGAGCATCAGCTATAGCCGCCATCGTTTCCCGCCCAGGGGAATCGCATTTGGGATTTGGCGTATCGCTTTGAGCTGAAATGGATTCGGATGTCGGCCTTTGCGAAAGGAGCCGCCGATGTCCTGGTTTGCCGCCAGCTTTGCCGAAGTCACCGATCCGCGGACGGGCAATGCCAAGCGCCATGATCTGCTGGAAGTTTTGACCATCGCGCTGACGGCGTCGGTGAAATTCCAGACCTGAGGTTGCACAATCGCGGAGCGCTGCTGACCGGGTCAGACATCGTCTCCTTGCATACTCCGCTGACATCCGAAACTCGGCACATGATGACGGACGAGACATTCGCGCAGATGAAACGCGATGCGATCCCGATCAACACCGGACGCGGTGGGCTTGTCGATCTCGACGCCCTGACCCGTGCGCTTCAGTCGGGACAGATCGCCGCGGCGGGGCTGGACGTGCTGGAACACGAGCCGCCCGCGCCCGACAGTGCGTTGATGACGGCTTGGCGCGCGCCCTATTCGACGATCCGCGACCGTTTGGTGCTGTCGCCTCACGCGGCCTTCTACAGCCCCTCCAGCCTGATCGATCTGCGCCGGAAATCCGCCGCGACCGCCCTTGGCTATCTGCAAACAGGGTGTTCCCGCGATTGCGTGAACCTGGATAGTCTCGACCGTGAGGCCGCCGCGTGCCGCGCACGTTCCAGCTGACCGTCAACTGAAAGTTCGACACGATGACCAAACTCGACTTTTCCCGTTCCGCCGACCGGGTCCAAGCCGCCAAGTCGGTCGTCCCGGGTGGCGTCAATAGCAACTTCCGGCTTGACGTCGCGCCCACACCCCTTGTTTTCGAGAAGGGAGAGGGGCCGTATCTTTTCGACATCGATGGCAACCAGCTGATCGACTATTACCTGGGACTGGGGCCCATGATCCTGGGGCACAGCCCTGCCGACGTGATCGCTGCCGCGCGTCACCAACTCGACACCGGCCTGCTCTACGGTGGCCAGAGCGAGCTGGAGTACGAGGCTGCCCGGCGCATGACACAGATGATCCCTTGCGCCGAGCGCGTGCGCTTTACCGGCAGCGGGTCCGAGGCGGTACAACTCGCCCTGCGCCTAGAGCATCCGGCGAATAATTTGAATCGACGGGTTCCCATTTGATGTTCGGTTTGATTCTCTGTGAGCAGGAGGTGCTTCATGGGAA
>NZ_JAZHLJ010000083.1:0-13208 GCF_036549495.1 Aurantimonas sp. C2-5-R2 | reverse complement strand
GCTCAACAAAAGGCCTAGGAAAACCCTTGGCTATCAAACGCCAGCCGATATGCTGGAGCGAGCCGTTGCGTTGACCGGTTGAACCCACCCCCGCCTTCTTCACGAAGTCCGTGCGATCGAGGCCCTGTAGATAATCGTCAGCCTCGAGGCGGGTGAAGAGATCGCTGAGGCGTGCTTCGACCGTGGAAGCCGGCGCGAAGCGTGCGAGCGAGTCGCTCTTCTGCATAGTTTCGGGGAGCATGAAGGTCTCGCCCTCCAGCGTGATCGGCTCCCCGCGCATGACACCCGCCCACTCGTAGAGGTCACCGAACAGGCGCTGGTGGATCGCCCGCAGATGACCGACGTCGAAAGCCCCCGGAACCAGCCCTTGCTCGATCTCGGCGCGGGCGACGGTGTTGATCAGAATCTCCGCGGCCTCAAGGCGTGCGGGATGGTCGACGATCCCGAGCTTGTTGCGAGCCGTCAGACCATCGGCGGTCCGTAAAGCGTCGAAACCGCGGACGGGAAGGCTCACTTGACGGTGTAATGGGCAAGGATCGCCTTGCGCATTTTTATCGTCGTCATGTTGCCCTCGATGAAGGCTTCCTCGATCCATGCGGTTTCGGGATCGATCCGGGTCAGACCCTCCATCGCACAGCTGTGGTGAGCTTGCCGGACGGTCTCACGCCGGCTGGCGATCGCCTCGGGGGTCTTGGCCGGGCGCGCGGCCGCACCTTTCGAATTGGTGGCAACGGACATCTGAAGGTCTCCTTCGGGCTGATGGCGACAGGGAAATCATAGCAAGGATCGCTAACGGATCGAAGGCGCCGGCGACGAAAAACGGTTTGGCTGCGCTAGGCGAGGCAACTTGAAATCTGGACAAGCGCGATTGCGGCTAGCGCAGGCGCGCAAGGACGCGTTTCATGAAATCGGTACGAGGAAGGCACGAGAAAAGGGCCGCGCGGCCCATCGATGACGGTCCCCAGGTAACCAAAGGCGAGCACAGCCGGTGCAAGGCTTTGGCAGAGGTTTGAGGGAGGCTGATAAGCCCCCCCTCATGACGATTACGTTCAGGCGGCGCGATCGGTGAGGAAGGCCGGTATGACGTCGTCATCATCCTTGCCCCTGCCCTCCTCCAGTTCGTCCGCCTCGGCGGCCTCGTCCAGAGCGTCGGGTTTCCCCACCTCATCGAGCGAGCTGACATCCGCATCACCACCCTCGATCTGGAACGCCATCCCGGCGGGAAGCCAGCGGGCGGTCTTCTGTGCCGTCTCCGGCTGCAAGCCGGCACGCTCGCGGGCGTTCTCGCTGAACGCCAACTCCATCGCTTCCGCGAGCAACGCCTTCTTGTCGCCCGCGTGGTCGTGCGCCCACTGATCGCCTATCAGCTCGCGCGCGACATCCAGCGACATGCCCTTCTTCACCCGTCCGAAATAGTTGGCGGCTGTGGGACGCCAGCAGGCCGCGACATCGACGTTCATGCGCTGCCCGGCCCGCTCGACGATAGGATCGGCGCCGGTCTGGATCGAGATCTGCTTGGCCAACCCTTGCGCCGTCGCATAAGCGAACAGCGCCTGCTTCTCCCGCGTCGTCAGGGCGCAAAGCGCATCGAAGCCCGCGACACCAATCAATGGCAGCCAGTCGAGCCGCAGCGTGCTCTTCTGCGCCTCTAGCATCTTCTCCGCCACCGTGCCGCTCAGATACTCGCGCGAACCGTGGGTCAGTGCCGCCGTCACCCGGACATCGACCGGCTTCTTCGCATAACCCGACGAGAACACATCCTTGCACAGGGCATAGAGATTGAGGTCGAAGGCGGTCTCGAAGTCACCTGCAAGGTGCGCCCGCAGGATTTGGTGCCGCATCGCGGAGAGATCTTCCGCCAGCGCCGCGGAATAGCCGGTCTCGTTCACCGGCGCGGCATCGGGATCAATACTTGCCGGCGTGCGGAAGTGCCCCGCCGGCGCTTCGATACGCACGGGACGCGGCGCCGGGACGGTGGACGCGTCGTCGCTGTCGTCGTGATCGTCGGTTTCGTCGACCGAGGGCTCGCCGTCGTCGCTTTCACCTGCCGCGATAACCCGCTCGGGCTGCGGAATGTCTCCAGGCTTCACCAAGCCCGCCTCGATCGAGATCGCTCCTGCGTAGTTCACGCTGACGAGGCACCCGGCAACCGCCATCGCCTCGGGCGAGTATTCCTGCCGCGCATCCTCCATCAGCGTTTCCAGTTCGACGGCGCGGGCGCTGAGACGGTCGTATTCGGCCTCCTCCTCCGATGCCTCGGCGGACTCGGCAAGCACGGCGAGGCGGGCATCGACCGTGTCGAACTCTTCGGCGATCGCCGGGTCGAGGTCGACAGGCTCGGGATAGACTCGCCCGAACCCACGCAGCTCGGTGTAGGGAACATCGATCATCACCTCCGCCCACTTCCAGCGGGTGCGAAGATCGGCGGCGGTTTCCTCGAGCACGCTCCGTGCCACGCTCTCCAACAGCGCGGAATCATCGAAAAAGACGTTGTCCTTCTCTGCGAAAAGGTCGCGGGTGATGGTGCCGCCCTCGGCCTCATAGCGCTCGACACTGACGAGGCGGCCGAGGCGGCTACCCGCCGAAACGCGGGTTTCGTTTAGCATCGCCTTGATCTGCTGCGCCGGCGACGTGCCGTAGTAGCCGTAGCTCGCCTTGACCTGGCCGAGGACCTCGATCTGACGATCGTGGCTATCGGAGAGCGTGAAGGCCATCACCGCGTCGAGCGTGATCTCGCCCGCACGATAGGCGGCGAGGATCTGCGGCGCCACGCCGGCAAGCTTCATGCGCCTGCGGATCTGCGCGATGGTGGTCCCGAACCGGCCCGCGACCTCCTCCTCGCCCACCCCCTGGTCGATGAGACGAGCGAATGCTTCGAACTCGTCGGCCGGGTGCATGGCGACGCGCATCGTGTTCTCGACAAGCGACATCTCGCTGGCGTCCTCGCCTTCCTCGATGACGCACGGAACCTTGTAGCTGCCGTCGATGACGCCGGCAGCTTTCAGCGATTGCAGTGCGCGCAAGCGGCGACCGCCGGCGTGAACGAGGAAGCGATCGCCCTCGCCGGCGCTGACGCCGATATTCTGTTTCAGCCCGTGCGCGGCGATCGAGGCGGCAAGTCCGGCGTCGGCCTCGGCCGAGCTCGTCGTCTTGCGGACGTTGTCGGGGGAGATCTCGAGCCGGTCGAGAGCGATCTTGCGGATGGTGGTGATCTTCATTGGAGGAATCCTTCCAGGGTCTCCGACGAGCCGGGGAAAGCCTCTCTCTCCCCTTCTAGCCCGTCATACGGGCCCCCCTTCCTCTTCCTCTCCATCGCCTCAGCGGGACAAGCGGCCGGGCTTGTAGGGTGTCGGGGTGCAAGATGCTCAGGCGGCGGGCGAACTGGTGAGTTGCAGATCGAGCCAGTTACTGCAGTCGATCCAGTCCAGGCTCTTCCGTCGGCCAAGATCCAGGAACTGGCCGCCGCCGCCATAACCGTCGAGGCGGGGCTTCGAGCAGGTCAGCGCCCAGACGAGCCCCAGCGACCCGTGAGGTTGAAGACGTCGGCGCGACGCAGGACGAAAGCGATGACGTGCTCGGGCTCTCCGAATCCATCACCGTCATGGATGAAGAGCGATCCGACCGTCGTTGGATCGACGATCACGTCGAAGCCGATCGCGGTCTCATCGTCCCGGGCCAGCGCCGCTTCCATTTCGCGGTGGGTTTCGATTGCGCGGGCGGCGTTGTCCGACGAGCCAAGCTCGAGCCGGCAGGTGAACTGCGTGAAATAGTCGGCCATTTGGCCCTCCTGAAATGATGGAGCCCGGCGCGGTGGCCGGGCTCGATGGGTGGTGGAGAAGTGGAAATGGCGGGCAGATGATCAGCCCGGCCATTCGAAAGCCGGCAGGGCATCGTCCTCGGCAGCGTCGGCGTCGGCGTCGGCGTCGGCGTCGGCGTCGAACAGGATGTATTCGGCGCCGCTCCGCCGCGCATGGCGCATGGTGGCGGCGAGATCGTTCGGCACCGTGTCGTCGGGATCTTCATCGGCCCAGACGAACCAGCCAAATGGCGTTGCCGCGACCCAGTGCAGCGGTTGGTCGGCGGACCGTGCGACACCATCCTCCAGCCAGGTGCGCGACGCCGGCGAGAGATGCGCGGTCGAGCAGTCGAAGAAGACCCGCAGCGGGTAAACGATGCTCATGGCGAACCTCCGATCGCGCGCAAGTTCGGTCCCTCGGCAGCCGCGTCTAAAACATCCGCTGTGATCGCGAAGGGATCGATCTCCTGATGGATCGGTTGTGCACGTCCCATCCAGGGCTCCGGCCGAACGCAACGCACCCAATCGGCGAAGCTGGGGATGAAGCCGAGGTCCTCACGCAAGTGCTGCTCACCGATCAGGCGGACGGGGACGACGCGGCCGGTCGACAGTGTGATGGTCGCACCGAAGAAGCGCTCCAGCATGAAGATGCCTTCGGCATGATGGCGCAGCGCGCGATGACGGAAGTCGGCGGTGCCTGGGCTGCGCGCCGATGCCCGGCATCGATGACGTATCCGTTGCCGCCATCGGCCTCGGGCGCGACGACAGGCGGTTGCACGACGCCGACGGCCTTGATCGAGGCCAGCAGCAGGGCGTCTGACTGCGGGTTGGAGTTCGTGCGACGCGCCCGGTCGGGATTGTCCTTCAGCGCACGCGGATCGACGAGGATCAGTTTCATGGGAGTGCTCTCCTGTTCGTGGGTTCTCGGACCACGCCCTTCGGCGGTCCTTCTTCGTCTTCTTCTCGAAGACACAATCAAACCCGTGGGGCGGGAGAGCCGGTGCAACTGCGGCCGAGCATCCCTGCCCGGCAGGCCAAGCGGGGCTTCCAGCCCTGCGCGGGACGACGCGGCCGGGATCGCGCAGGCGGCGGTTGAGCGAGAGCGTCACCGGTGCGACCGCCACGCGAGGAAAGGTTTCCCCCTCCTTGTTTTTCTCCAACACCATTCCTTATTGAATACCGCTTAGTATGACGCTATATGTCGTCACAATAAGCGGCGTTTGAGATAGACAGGAAATCGCCCATGGGCCTGGTCCAATATTCCGACAACGGGTTCTTCGCACCGCGTAAGATCGCGGACGCCTTTCGCACGACCAGCGAGGAAGTCGCCCGTACAGCCGGGCTGGGGAAGGACGCCGTTCAGCGCAAGGAGCGCATCCGATCGGCCAAGACCCAGCGCCGCCTGCGCGAAATGGTCGAGATCGTCAATAAGGTCGAACCGCGGTTCGATTCCGCCCTGATGGCCTACGCCTGGTATCGGTCCGAACCGCTCTCCGGATTCTCGGGTCAGACAGCCATGCAACTTGTGCGCAACGGTCGCTCCGATGAGGTCCTCGATTATATCGATGCAGTCGATGCTGGCGTCCACGCCTAACCGTGCCGATGTTCTATCGCGGTCCGCTCTATCGCGCACTCAACCCCATCTATGCGCGCGAACCGCTATCGGGTCGCGGTGCGGAGCTTTATGGTGGACGGTTCAATCCGAAGGGGGTTCCAGCACTCTATTCGTCTCTGACGGTGATGACGGCGCTGAGAGAAGCCAACCAGGCGGGCAGCTTGCAGCCGACGACGCTCGTCTCCTATGATGCCGAGTTCGAGGGCGTCTTCGACTGCCGGGACGAGGCGGCCCTGCACGCCGAGGCGATGGACCCGGCCGCGCTTGCCGATGGCTCATGGCGCGATCAGATGAAGGCAACCGGCGAGGCGAGAACGCAGGCGCTTGCCCGGCGGCTTATTGCCAAGGGCTTTCGTGCAATGCTCGTCAGGAGCTTCGCGCCGGGTGCTGCCGAGGACGATCTCAATCTCGTGCTTTGGCGATGGGGCGACACAGCACCGTCCCGCCTTACCTTGATCGACGATGAGAACCGACTATCCAGGTAGGATGCGGTGATTTGATCGGATGTGCAGCCTGATGGTTCCAGTAGATCGCCTTGCTTCGACCGGGACATGCAAAACCTGGTAGTGGCTGTAGATCAAAAAGTCTGATCGTCTTGTAAGGAACGCATCCCAGCGGCTCCCATTGTGGCTCGGGCAATCGCCCACGAACAAGCCGGATACGCTGAAGCAGGGTCTTCTGGGGCTATCGTTTCTTCTTGCAAACCGGAGGCGAACCATACACTGCCACCAGAGCTCGATATCGGTGCCCTTCGGGAGCCCGGCCTGGATGGCTGCCAGCTCGGTGGGAAAGTCTTTTTAAAAGCGTCCACCTCGAACTCGTTCTGCGCATAGTGGCGCGGCCGAGCCGAAATCTTGGAGAAGCCCAGTGCCTTGAGTTCGCGGCCGACCGTCGTCTCGTCCAGCGAGATCCGGAATTCCTCGAAGATCCACTGCGCCAGATCCTTGCGTCGCCAGCGCACCAGGCCGTGGATCGCCGGGATCGGCCCGCTGTCTACGATCCGGGCCAGTGCCTGGCGCTGCTCGTCGTTCAGCTTGGCTCGGTTGCCAGGCGCTCTGCCGGTGATCAGGCCGTCGGCCCCACGGGCGTTGAACCGGACAACCCAATCCCGGACGATTTGCAAGGTGACGTCGCCAATCCGGGCCGCATCCGAACGCGAGCCGCCGTCGTAGATCTCGGCCAGTGCCAAAAGTCGACGCGCCTGCGCCGCATCCTTGGTCGACTTGGCGAGCCGACGAAGGGCTGGTCCATCAAAATCAGCACGAAGCGGGATCGGTGAAGCCATGGCAAACCTCCGTTTGCCGTCATCGATTCAGACTTCCGCCGATTTGAAACCCCCCGCTGAGTCAGCCATGGCGCACGTTGGTATGAATCAGGTTTTGATGGGACTTCACGATCGACGAGGCTCGGGCAAGTCTCGTCGCCGCCTGAAATCGATTCGGATCCTAATTGGGACCGATTGCCCCTCCTCCGAAGTGATGTTGGTTGGTAATTGCTTGCCCGTGTTCAAGTCCATCGTCCTATACTCGATAGCGAGCAATCGTTCGCTCATTGAGCTCAAGGCCCCATCCGGGACTGCTGGGAACGCGGTATCTTCCCTCTTCGAAGGGGTTCCTGTTTTCGACGAGTTCGTAGAAGAGCGGATCGCGGTCCGGGTGGAACACCTCCATCATTGTCCCGTGCGGGATCGAGGCCAGGAGGTGCGCGGAAATCTGCGGCTCCTCGTGATGACCCATCTCGACCTCGAAGGCCATGGCCATCGCCGCGACCCGGCGCCATTCGGTAGGTCCCCCGCTCCAACTTGCGTCGAAATTGCATATGTCGACCGCACGATCGATGAAGAGGTCGCGGCAACCGCCCCGATGGTATTCGCTCTGCCCAGCCGCCACGGGGATGCCGGTTACCGCGCGCACGAGAGCCATTGAGGATCGATCGTTGTACCAGCGGCAGGGCTCCTCGAACCAGCGGATGCCGCAGTCCGCAACAAGTTGCCCGAAGCGGATCGCGTCGCGCTGAGTGTATCCCTGGTTGGCGTCGACGGTCAGAATGAAGTCGGGCCCGGCGGCATTGCGGGCGGTCCTGACGCGCTCGGCATCCTCCTCCGGACTGCGGCCGCCGACTTTGAACTTGCAGCCGCCGAGGCCACGCGACTTCAGTTCCTCCATTTCGCGGCCGAAATCGGCTAGCGTCTTGCCTGCCTCGTAGTAGCCAGCGATCGCCACGACCGGCAGCGAGTCTCTGTACCCTCCCCAGAGTCTATACAGGGGCTGATCGAGCGCTTTTCCCCAGGCATCGAGCACGGCGCTATCCACACAGGCCTGGGCATTCGTGGCGAGTTTCCTGTCCCGGAGGATGTTGTAGGTCGCGCCGAGCCCCGCCTGCCAAACCCGCTCAGTGCTGAACACGTCGAGTCCGATTACCTGCGGGGCGATCTCCTCGTTGATGATCCTCAGGACTTCGCCCTGCGTCTCGAATTCATCGCCGTTATAGCACTCGCCGATGATGCCTTCGTCGGTATACACTCTCGTGATGATCGTGCAGCGATGCGTCATGTAGTAATGACTGCCCCGGAATATCCGTGGAAGCGGCATCTGGATCGGGATGGTTTCGATCTTCGTTATCTTCATGCCTGTTCTCCGTTGGGCAATAGCGGCGGCGCAGAGCGGACAGATGTGGCGCGTCGGCATCAGGGGTGTTGGCGTAGCACTTGGCGCGAACACCGCGGTCCGAAGCGCGTGGCATCCCCAGATCGCAAGCGTCCTACGGTGGTGCGACAGGGTCGGCTTTCCTGGAGATGACGGCTACATCGATCTGGAACCCGGATCAAATCCGTTAATGACGAAGATTCTTGAGGACATGCACCAGTGCATGATTATGTCCGTCAGCACTTCCGCTTTTGCGATTTTCGGCAGCCGGAGCATCATCTCAGACCGTCTCGAACCGCTGGGCGGATCCGGCCGGCTGATCCGCCGGAGAGACCGTTCCCACCCCGGCCAACGCGTTCCCGTGCCTACGCGGGAACGCCCAGCAGGACGCTGTCGGGACTGACAGAAACACCGCCTCGCCCTTCGCATGGCGTGGCGCCGTGCCGAATTCGACGGCTTCCCAACTGTCGCTGCCGGCTTTGACCTGATAGCTGGTCTGGATGCCTTGATAGAGCGCTTCGAGGACGTGTCCGGTTATCGCGTTGTAGTCGTCCCGTCGTTCCGAGCTCGACACCAGCGTGATGTTTTCGGGCCGGACGGCGAGGTCGGCGAGGTCGCCGTCCTGCGCTCCGGGATGCACCTGTGCTACCATCTCGGCACCGCTGGTAAGCCCGACCCGTGCCTCTTTCCCGGAACGGGCCAGGATGCGACAGGGAACGATATTCGTGGCTCCGGTGAATTCGGCCACGAACAGTTCGGCCGGAGCGTTGTAGAGTTCGACCGGCTGCGCGATCTGCAGTAGCTTGCCGCCCTGCATCACCGCGACGCGATCGCCTAGAGCGACGGCTTCGCCCTGGTCGTGGGTCACATAGAGCGCGGTCACCCCCGCCTCCTTGATAATCTTCCGCAGATCAACGCGGAGCCGCAGGCGCAACTTGGCGTCAAGGTTTGAGAGCGGCTCGTCGAGCAGCAGGATCCGTGGATGGTAGGCCAAGCTGCGGGCCAGCGCGACCCGCTGCATCTGACCGCCACTCAAGGCGACGACCGGCCGCTCCGCATAATCCTCAAGGCCGACCAGTTCCAGGACCTCGGACACCCGCTTGGCGATGGCGGAGCGTGACATACGCCGATGCTGCAGCGGGTAGGCGACATTGCGGAACACGGTCATGTGCGGCCAGATGGCATAGGATTGGAACACCATTCCGACCTCGCGCCGCCGCGGCGTTCCCTCTGGCCTCCGCCGTGGCAAGTCGCAGACTCCTTATTGCCGAAGGCAGAGATGGAGTGGATGCCGCTCTCCCCTGACGGCATCGCAATGTGCCACACTTGCGGTGTTCAAAGCACAAGTGAAGGAGGGGCATCCATGGAAGAAGTTACCATCATCGGCGTCGATCTGGCAAAGAACGTGTTCCAGCTGCACGGGGCGGCGGCGGACGGGTCGGTCGTGTTTCGCAAGAAACTGTCGCGGCCGCAATTTGCGCGGTTCATGGCGGAACATCCCTCGTGTCACGTGGCGCTTGAAGCCTGTCCGAGCGCACATCACTGGGCGCGGGAACTGGCTGGCCACGGTCACCGGGTCCGACTGATCGCGCCGAATTACGTCAAGCCATTCCTGAAGCGCCAAAAGAATGATGCGGCTGACGCCGAGGCGATCGCGGAAGCCGCGCTGCGGCCGACCATGCGGTTCGTGGAACCGAAATCTGCGGAACAGCAGGCTCGGGCTGTGGCGTTTCGCGCCCGCGCGCAACTCCTCAAGCAGCGGACCGGGGCGGTTCAGTCAACGCGTTGCGCGCACATCTCTACGAGTTCGGTCACGTCGCCCCGGAAGGGATCGGCTATGTGCCGCGCCTCGCGAAGGTCGTCGAAGATCCGGGCTCGGCGCTGCCTGACCTCGCGCGCGACGTTTGCCGTATGGTTCTGGACCAGATCCAATTGCTGACGGCACGACTCGCCGCGGTTACCGCCAAGATCGCCGCCGCGTCCAAGGCTGCCACCATGCCCCGGCAATTGCAGACCATGCCTGGTGTCGGGCCGATCGGTGCACTCGCGATCGAGACCTTCGCGCCGCCGATGAACCAGTTCCGGCGCGGCCGGGACTTCGCGGCCTGGCTCGGGTTGGTGCCGCGACAGCATTCCTCGGGTGGCAAGCAGCGGCTGGGGAAGACATCGAAGATGGGGCAACGGGATATCCGGCGACTGCTTGTCACTGGTGCCATGGCCATGATCCGGCAGGGCAATCGCATTTCAGAATAGGCTGAGCAGGCGTGCGAGATAGGCATTGTCCCAGCCTGCTCTTTGGAACTTGCCTTTCAACGATTCCCTTGAGCGATCCTTTTGCATGACGTTCAGGGCCATGTGGCGCAGCACGGCGAGATTGTTGGGGCCGTGACCCAGGCGGGTTCGATCCTGACCCTCGTTCATCACCACGTCGAGGCGCCAATGCAGCTGGTTCTCGACGCTCCAGTGCTGGCGGGCAACCGCGTTGAAGCGCTCGGCGGACAGTGCCGTCGAGAGGAGATGATAGGCCGTCTCGGTCGTCGTCGTCGTCCCGGTTTCGCGGATGCGGACGATCTTGCCGACGGCGGCAAGGCCAGGCCAGCGATGGTCGGCCTGCAGCCAGCCGATATCGGTCGAGACGGTGGCGGTGCGGGTCTCGATGCGGCCGTGGCCGGCATCGACGGTGCGGGCCGTCGCCGTCGCCGTCGCCTCGCGCGCCGGGTCATCGAGAAAGGTGACGACATCGTCGTGCAACCTGCCCTGATTGCCCTTCAGCGCCAGCACATAGTCGCCGCCCTGATCCACGATCTGCTCGGCGATCGCCCGTTGGCAGCCCATGGCATCGGCCGTCACGATGGTGCCTTTCAAGGAGAGCATCGCGAGCAATTTCGGCACCGCGGTGATCTCGTTGGACTTGGCATCGGTGGCGATCTGCGCCAGCACCAGACGCTGCTCGCAGCCCCAGGCACTGACCATATGCAGCGCCGACTTGCCGCTGGCGCGGTCGAAGGACCGGCGCACGACCTTTCCATCGATCGCCACGACACCCGCGACGCTCTCGCAGAACCGTGCCATGAAACGCTGAAACACGCTGCTGAACTCAACCGGATCGAGCTGGCGGAACAGCCGGCTGAACGTATCGTGACTGGGCGTGCCCTTCTCGAGCTTGAGAAAGCCCCGCAGAAACGCTTCCTTCGCCTCGGCAAACCGCGCCATCGAGACCGCGCCTTGCCCGCCGCACAAAACGGCGCACAGCGCGATCATCAGAATCTCATGAAAATCATGCAGCTCGGCATTGCCCGTTCGGGGGTCATCGAGACCCTCCCAGCAAGCGGCAAATTCCTCCACGGCGTCCTCCCTCAGGCGGAACGCCGCCGCGCAAGAGAGAATCGATCAGAACCATAAAGGCATGAAGCCTTCACGCATGAAAATTCCAAATGCGATTCCCCTGGGATCTGCTCCACACACTTCAAGGGTGGAGCGCTCGCGGCGCTTACGTTCAAGAAGCTCGGTCATCGGCTCAATATGCATCTGATTTCCGCACGAAGAAAGTGCCGGTCGATCAGGGGCTCGGGTTTCACGCGAAATTCTCAAGCTTTGCAAGAGCGGACGAGGTCCCGGAAATCCAAGCTCCTCCGCTCTGCAAAACATGTGCGCGAAAGCTCACGACTCCCCTCATTTTCACACCGCCTGGAAAGCATCGGCGAAGACGGGCAGTTCGGCGAGCATGGCGGCGAACCGCTTGACCAGCGGCAGCAGCCGCATCTCCGGCATGGTCGGGATCAATTCATAAAGCATGCAGCCCTGACGGAACAGTGAGTGGGTCCGCCGTTTGGTCGTATTCGACTTAAGATATCGATCGTATCCGAGCGCCTCGCCTGCCGCGCCGAGGAGGGTGAGCAAAGCAATCGCCAGCGCATTGAGCAGCCACAGACGATCCCGCCGCGCCGGTGTGCTGACGTGGATGGTCCCCATACCCATTCCGAAGCGCGGGTCCTTGGTGTCGCGGAACCCGCACTCGATGCCCCAGCGCTTGCCATAGAGGCGCATCAACTGCGCAGCGGCGGCGTCGGTGATGCTGGTGGCCAGGCACCAGACCTGCTTCATTGCCCGCTCCTGCACGCACAACACGGCGCCGACCTGATACTGCGCGGCGGTGACGCGGGCGCCGCGCAGGATGCGTGCGCGTCCGCCGGGTCCAACCCAGGCGGCGGTGGTGCGCACCTCGCCGTCCGCGCTGGTCACGTGGATATTGCCGCGGAAACGGATGACGTAGTCGAAATGCAGTTCCTCGGTCAGCACCCGATAGAGCTTCTGATCGCCAAAGCCGCGATCGGCCACGATGCACACCTTCATGTCAGCCGGCAGGGCCTCGGCCAGACGCACCAGCGCCTGATATTCATACTCGTTGCGCCGGTCCTTGAGCGCCGCCTTGTCCATCGTCAACCACAGCAGCGGCATGGCGCGACCGTGCCGGGTGAGCAGTGACAGCATGATCGTGGACTGACCGTCGGCGTCGAACTCGGTCCAGTCCATGGCGACGTTGATGCTTGTCCGTGGCCCGACCACGTAGGGCACCCAGCGGCGCGCGACGGCATCGATGTCGATTGCCGGGTTGGAGAGCAGCCGATCCACCTGCTTGATCGAATGCTTGGGGGGGAGGCCGCGTGCCAGGGCGAGACCCTGGCGATGGCCGCCACCGCCAGCGACGTGGCGCGCAGGACGCCGAGCGTGGCGTTGGCGAGCGATAGAACGCGCTTGGCGTGCAGGTCGCCATCGAACAGGTCGTCGAGAAAGCGATGCACCTGGCTGGCGTCGAGGGTCTGGGTTGATGGCATGGACGGCCTCCCGAATCATGGTCATACGCCGGGAGATTCGACTGTCCTCGGCACGACGCAAGGGATAGCTGGCCGACAGACAAATCCGAACCGGATCAGGCTGCCTGTTTCTTCTCACGCAACGATCTTACCCAGCCCGCGCGGGAAAAATGAGGGGATGGCTGAGGCGCGAAAGAGCTCCTCTATGCAATGAATTATGCAACGTCCGAGGAGCCGTCGTATGAAACGTGCCTATCCGCTTAACGCCCATACCCACAACATGTAGGGTGCTGCCACTCTCCCGAATATAACCCCGCTGCGGTCGGCGCAGTCGTGCT
>NZ_JAZHLJ010000082.1:0-13618 GCF_036549495.1 Aurantimonas sp. C2-5-R2 | reverse complement strand
AGCCACCGCTCCGCATCAGACCAAGCCAAGGGCGAGCGCAATGGGCATACGCTTGGCCCGCCCACGCCGGCCTCAATCCACCGGGCAGGGCCATAGCGCCGGAGGGGTCAGGCCAGCGGGAAGCCGCGTGGCCGCATCGCCGCAGGCGATGTCGATCTGGCCCTGCTCCAGGCCGACTGCGGCCGATAAATCGACGCCCTCCAGCCGGGTCAGAAACATGTAGGCGCCGGTGAAGTCCACCGGGCCTGAGAGGATGGCACCGCTGAAATCGGCGCGGGCAAGAATGGCCAGTGGGTATACCGTGCCGGTCAGATCGGCCCCGGCGAAAATCGCGCGGCCCAGTTCAGCTTTCTCGAAACTGCTTCCGGTCAGGTCGGAATTGCGGAAGTCCGCCCGCTGGAGCTCCGCGCCATGAAACGACGCACTGCGCGCGGACAGACCCGAAAGGTTGGTCCGATAGCCTTCCACCTTGGTGAAATTGGCCCTGTCGGCAATGGCGCCGGCGAGCGACGCGCGCACCAGCGCCGCCTTTTCCAGGTTTGCCGATGCGAGCTTGGCGTTCCGCAGGTCGGTCTGGGTGAAATCGGCTTTCTGGAGATTGGCGCCTTCGAGGTTGGCGCCGGACAGAACCAGATTGCTGCGGTCGCACCCGCTCCAGTCGATCGCCGCCCTCGGCGAGGCGGTGCATTCGGCCGCTGTCGCCGTCGTCGTCGCGCCGGCGATGATAGCGGCTGCCAGGAACAGCGCCGATGCGGCGGATTTGGCGAAGACGCCAGAAGGCAAAACGGTCATTGCCCTGTGGGATGCTCGCTTGCCGTCTTGAACAGTCACGGCGGGCTCGCCTTTCATCTCAAACCTCGATCTGCCGCGTTCCATCGCTATTCCTCCAAGATACCACGGTAGATGCCGTTATCGCCGACAGGACTATCTTCCCCGTCGGAGGCGGAAGCAATCGCAAGGCTCGGACATCGACGGTGTTGACCTGCCGGTGGGCCCTGTGGCGAAGTGCGTCGGTCGTGCTAGCTTCAACGGGGAGCGGCGGCCACGCGCCGGGCGATTTGACTATCGAGGGAGCTTGAGATGCTGGACATCACCAATCCGACGAAGACAGCGCAACGCAGCGTCGTCGTGCAAGGTTTCACCAATAGCGTGCTCGACCCGAACCAGCCGATGCTGGGTCCGGTCGAGAACGGCGGAACGATCATCGCCAACACCGCGCCGGGCTGCTGGGGCCCGATGATCACCCCGCGGCTGCGCGGCGGCCATGAGGTTACCCAGCCGGTCGAGATCGTGGGCGCGGAACCGGGCGACGGCATCATCATCCGCATCCGTGACGTCAGCGTGACCTCGATCGCGACCGCCTCCGGCCACGATAGTTCGCCGGAAGGCTTTTGCCTGGGCGATCCTTATGTCGCCGCGCGCTGCCCGACCTGCGACATGCTCTGGCCCGAGACCCATGTCGAGGGGATCGGCGGCGATGCGGTCAAATGCGATGCCTGCGGCAACACGGTGAAGCCGTTCGAGATCGTGCACGGCTATACGGTGGTGTTCGACGAGACCCGCCATGTCGGGGTGACGATGCCCAAGCAGGCGGCCGAGACCATCGCGCGCGATGCCCATCATTATGCCGCGCTGCCGGATCAGTCGGTGCAGCACCCGATCCTGACCTACGCGCCGTCGGACATGCCGGCGGTGATGGTGCGCATGCGCCCGTTCCTCGGGCAATTGGGCACGACGCCGTCGATGCCGCTGCCCGATTCCCACAATGCAGGCGATTTCGGTGCCTTTCTCGTCGGCGCCCCGCATGAATACGCCATAACTGCGGAGCAATTGGCCGAACACAAGACAGACGGGCATATGGACATCGACGCGGTGCGCCCCGGCGCGGTGCTGGTCGCGCCGGTCAAGGTGAAGGGCGCAGGCGTCTATATGGGCGACATGCATGCCGCCCAGGGCGACGGCGAGATCGCCGGCCACACGATGGATGTCTCGGGCAGCGTGACGCTGCAGGTCGAGGTGCTGAAAGACTATCCGATCGACGGACCGGTGCTGTTTCCGCTCCTCGAGGATCTGCCGCCGCTGGCCCGGCCCTTCTCCGAAGCCGAGCGCGCCAAGGCGGAGCGGCTGGCCAAATCCTGGAAGGTCGGACAGCTCGAGAACTCGGCACCGATTTCGGTGATCGGCACGGCGCCGAATTTGAACGCGGCGATCGAGAACGGGCTGGAGCGGGCGGCCAAGCTCCTGGACATGACCGTGCCGGAGGTGCGCAACCGCGCGACGATCAACGGCGCGATTGAGATCGGCCGCGCGCCGGGAGTGATCCAGGTGACCTTCCTGGCGCCGCTGGACCGGCTCGACAAGGTCGGCCTGGGTGATATCGCGCGCGCGCAATATGACCTCTGACAGATCTGGCCGGCGCGGGCGATCGCGGCCCGCGCCGGCACGTTATCCCCAAGTTACCCCAAGCCGCCCGCGGTGACGGCAGCAATGCCTCGTCGAGGTGGGCGTGGATCGTGACCGCTATTCTCCCGAGCGCGGATAGTATCCGAACCCGAGGAACCCGACCTCCCGCGCCGTCGCCTCGAACGCCACCGGATCGTGGTTCGCCATGGCGATGTCGAAGGCGGCACCGTCGAGATGCTTGGCGCAGGTTGTGCCGCCGACGGCGCGGTTGTGCTCGGGGCCGCGATAGCCCGAGCGGACGATCAGCAGCTTGCCCGTCCCGCGGCAGGCAATCTCGGCGGTTGGGAAATTGGGTCAGCGCGGCGCCCTCCGGCACGTCGCGCCAGACCGCACCTGACCGCGGCCACGATCTCGTCCTTCGCGCTGAAATCGCTCCGTGTCGACTCGGAAATCTCCAAGTCCATGTTATGCCCGAGCATAAAGCACAATCACCGGCTTCTACAGGAAATCTCCAGAACTCCGTCAAGCTTTGCCGAAGTGAATACCCTAGGTTCAACGCGTACAATGGTGCTGGCGTCGGAAGAGCCAAAAGGGGAACGGATGCAAGAAAATACGATAGAAACAGGACGGTTCGAAACGCCCGATCATCTCATGGACATGAGACATCGCGGGGGCATCTCCATGGTCAAGATGGCCAATGGCAGCGCAGGAATGCATGCGTTCTTCGAACCCGGATGGACTTGGAGGCCGACGAGAAGCCGCTGCTCGGCTCGCCCGACTCCTGCCCATGCGGTACACCCGCTACTGCATATCGGGCAGGCTGGTGGTCCGCATGATCGACACGGGCGTCGAGACGCGCATCAGCACGGGCGACTTTTTTGGAATTCCTCCGGGGCATGACGCTTACGTCGAAGGCGCCGATCGGGTCGAACTGATCTTGTTCGCTCCACCCGAACACCAGCACTGACCGACTGCCGCTCGCTGGTTTGCTTGGAAGGACGGGCCTTACCATCCCGTCGAGCACGCACAAGTGGACCCAAGGTAGAATGCAAGCGTCGGCCGGAATGGCCACGGTCGTTGAAAACGGAACGGAGAAAAGCAATGGACGCCAAAACGAGACGCACAACGCAGGGACGCGGCAGGCTTTTCGCCAGCGTCCTCGAAACCATCGGGGACACTCCTGCGATTCGGATCAATTCACTCGCGCCAGCCGGGGTAGACATCTACGTGAAGGTCGAGGCTTTCAACCCGGCCGGGTCGGTCAAAGACCGACTGGCGCTCAGCATCATCGAGGAGGCTGAGCAGGACGGAAGCCTTAGCCGGGGCCAGACGGTGGTCGAGGCGACGTCGGGCAACACCGGTATCGGGCTGGCCATGGTTTGCGCGGCGAAGGGCTATCCGCTGGTGGTGACGATGGCCGACAGCTTTTCGGTCGAGCGCCGCAAGCTGATGCGGATGATGGGTGCAAAGGTCGTGCTCACACCTCGTGCGGAAAAGGGCGTCGGCATGTATCGCAAGGCTGTGGAACTGGCCGAAGCGAACGGCTGGTTCCTTGCCCGCCAGTTCGAGACCGAGGCCAACGCCCGCATCCACGAGAACACGACCGCCCGCGAGATCCTCGCCGATTTTGCCGGCGAGCGGCTGGATTACTGGGTCACCGGCTACGGGACGGGCGGCACCGTCACGGGCGTGGGTCGCGTTCTTCGCCGCGAGCGGCCCGAAACGAAGATCGTCCTGTCGGAACCCGCCAATGCGCAGCTTCTGGGCAGCGGCCACGCGCAGGCGCGCAACTCCGATCACTCGCCCGCCGGAAGCCACCCTGCTTTCGAGCCGCACCCGATCCAGGGCTGGACCCCTGATTTCATCCCCCATGTTCTGCAGGAAGCGGTGGATGACGGGCTTTATGACGAACTGATGCCCATCGCCGGCGCGGACGGTATTGCCTGGGCGCAGAAACTCGCGCGGCGGGAAGGCATCCTGACAGGCGTCTCGGGCGGCTCGACCTTCGCCGTCGCCATGAAGATCGCCGAGCGGGCCGGACCGGGTACCGTTATCCTCTGCATGCTGCCCGACACGGGCGAACGCTACATGTCGACGCCGTTGTTCGAAACGATCCCCGAGGACATGACCGAGGAGGAGACGGCGCTGTCGCGTTCGACGCCAGGTTTCCAGATGGCCGCCGAGTAGACGGCGACGGGCGGCCGGTGCGTGCTAACTCACGAGGCAGCCGGCACAGCGAGGCGATCAGCGACACCCGCGCCGTGTCGGGCGATCTCGGCGGGCGAGACGTTGGGCCATCGCCAGACGCTCTCCAGCACGTCACGCCAATGGCTATGGAAGGTCGTGGTCATGGGGGCTTCCGAGAACGAAAAACCCGCCTTGAGGGCGGTGCGGGTAGGCGGATGGATTGGGACGTCGAGCGGCTACGGGCCGTCGCCGAAAAGACCGCGAGCGGGACGTTCGCCGCCTCCATCTCCCGGCTGAGACGACCGAAGCCGCGCGATCTGTCTTCGCCGACACCTTGCTCGGCGCGCACCTGCCGTCCGCCCACGGCCGCGAGGCTGACGGAGACGCGTTTCTCGGCCATGGGTCGGCTTGCTTGATTTACCGGGAGTTGCGTCTTACGTTCCCGCCATCGATCCATTGAAAGTACGATCATGTCCGAGACCGCGACCCTGTCCTCGAAGTTCCAGATCTCGATCCCCAAAGCGATTCGGCGCGCCCACCATTGGGAAGCCGGGCTGACCTTCGCCTTCATCCCCAAGGGCACCGGCGTCCTGCTGGTCCCGGTCCCGACGCGGGAGAGCCTTGCAGGCCTCGCACGAGGCGCCTCCGCCACCGACCATCGGGACCGCTCGGACCGCGTCTGATGGTGCTCGTCGACACCTCGGCCTGGATCGAATGGCTGATCGGCTCCGCCATGGGACACAAGGTGGCTGAACAGCTACCGGAGCAGGAAGACTGGCTGGTGCCGACCATGGTGCAACTGGAACTCGCAAAGTGGCTCACCCGCGAGGTCGGCGAGGACAGGGCGGATCAGGTGATCGCCTTCACGCAGGTCTGCCGGGTCGTGCCGCTCGACACCGAGATCGCGCTCGCCGCCGCCGAGGCCTGCAGCGCCCACAAGCTCGCGACCGCCGACGCCATCATCTTCGCAACCGCGCGCGCGCAGGGCGCGGGGCTTCTGACCTGCGACGCCCATTTCGGGGGCCTTCCCGGCGTCACGCTGATCGAGAAGATCCAGATCTGACGCCGGGCCCGTCTCTCGCGGCCGTTTCCTCGTTCAGCTTGTGCACCATCACCGCTTCGATGACGGGCAGAAGCTCGGCCATGGCGGCGGACGGCAAGCCAAGCGCATCGCCCAAGCTGAGCGCGGCATTCAGATCCCAGCCGATCACGGCACCCGGCAGCACCCGAAGCGGGCGCCCAAGCGGCCGAGGAGGTCCCAGATCTGCCAAACCTCCAGGGTTTCCGGCCGGTGCGGCGGTGCCCGGCAGTCCGCGCACGGCCCTTGGCAGGCTCCGCAGGGTTCGCAACCCCCGCAGTAGCGTCCGCCCCCGCCGAAGGGCCATTCGGCAAGGGCGCGGAGACGTTTTTTCCTGTTCCAGAGCAAGAGGTCACAGAGCTGAAGCCTGCAGAGCAGGGGCCTGTGCTCAGTCCACTCTTGCACGGGAGGATGTTCGCTGAGGGGATAATGGCGGAGAGAGAGGGAGAAGGACCCCGTTCCTCGCGTTCAAGCATTCCAGGTGTTGTCGCCGACAGATGCGCCTTGACCTCGGCGAGACTGTATCACGAAATCGTACCAGTAAGCCGGCTGATTTCCAAAGTCACGCCTACACCTGAACCAGCCGATTTTGGGAAATCCAATCTCGTACATCGCACCCCCAAAGTGGCCGGGCTATGTAAAAGCCCTGGCCTTTGTCGCAGGATAAATCTCGAACCTTGCCATATGTTTGTTCGTTTTCGATCCCCTCGGCGACAACCTGGAAACCTAGTGCATGAGCGGTCTGTATGACCGCAGCAACGATTATCTGCGTCTTCTGATCGGACAGCAGACTGTCCATGAATGAGCGGTCGAGTTTAAGCGTGTCGGCGGGAAGGTCCCTGAGATAGGTGAGCGAACAGTGGCCGGTCCCAAAATCGTCCAGCGCGATCCTGACCCCGAGCTGCCGGAGTTCACCGAGCACGCTGATAATCGCCGATGGCATGGTGGCGAGCGCCGTTTCGGTGATTTCAAGTTCCAACTGCGACGGAGGCACCTCGTGCCGTTTAACCAAGTTTTTGAACGTGCCGAGAAAGGACGGGTCTTCCAGGTTACGAATGGAGACGTTAATGGCCACAGGCAGGACCAGTCCGTCGCGCCTCCAAGCCGAAGCCGCGGCCAAACTGGCGTCGAGAATGCGCTCCGTGAGCGGTTTTATCAGGGCGGTTTCCTCGGCCAGAGGAATGAAGTCCCCGGGTGAAACGATGCCGAGCTCGGGGTGCTTCCATCGGGCAAGTGCTTCCACCCCGACGCAGATACCCGTGGACAAGTCCACCTTGGGCTGAAACTGCAGCGCAATCTGCTCGGGTTTGGCCAATGCGGCCTGCAAGTCCGGTAAGAGCCGCGAGATGGACCTGTACTTTCTGTCCTTCTCATCGTCATAGACGGCGTATGGCTCGCCCGCATCGATCGCTTCTTGCAAGGCGGCGGTCGCACTTCGGAGCAGGTCCAGAGCCGTCTTACCGTGGCTCGGGTAGGACGAAATCCCGACATTCCCCCCCGCCAGCATCGGCGTGGCATCGGTTGCGAACGGCGAATGTAGAACGTCGAGTATCATGCGACACAGACGGGGAGCATCATCCCACACAGCACTCGGTACGACGGCGGCAAACGCACCGTAACCCAGATCATAGAGCATCGCCTCATTGGAGAGAACCTCCTTCAATCGGGAGGCTGTCCCGGTCAACAGGGCATTGGTTTGAGCGTATCCCAAGCTGGCGGCGGTCCGGTCGACATGCCTGAGCTTGATACTCAAGATCGCAAAAGTTCCATCCGTCCGGCGGTCCGACTGAATTTTGGCATCAACATGATCCAGAAGAGACTGCCTGTTCGGTAAACCGGTCATGAGATCGTGCCGACTGAGATGTCGGGCGGTGTTAAGTTGCAGCATGAGCGCGCTCCACAGTGCCCCCGCGAGTGCCCCGATGAACGTGAAGAAGCCCATCTGCACGGTCCAATTGGCAGCGTCTTGGAAAGTGCCTGCATCGACATCGAGGGGCATGAGCGGACCCACAAGGAGGCCGGCGACCAGGCCGGTGGCTGCGCCAGCAGGAAGTCCGAACAGAAAAGCCGCGACAAGGATCGGGACATAAAGCGAGTGGACATATGCGAGCTTTGTGCCGCCTGTCGCCCAAACGAAACCAGCAGCCAGCGCAAGTAATGTCGCAATTGTTATCACCCCGACGATGAGCCGCAGGCTATTGCGAACATGTGGGATGTCCGTCCAGCCAGAGATGCCGCCCCGCGCAAGTTCCAGCAATCGTGGACTTTGAAGCGTGTGATGAAAAATCATGCGTCTATCCCTCTAGCTAGCCTTCATCTCTAAGAACAATATTTCCCTCACGACCAGAAGATGATCTCCGTCTGGAAGAACGGGCTCTGCGCTCCTCATCTTTAGGGCTCACGTTCCGATCCTCCGCTAATTTGAGGCTCTCCTCAAATTTCTGCCGGATGACCCTCTTCGCGGCGTACCTCCGGAGCGCTGTGATCAGAAAAATGATGATTGATGTAAACACCATTATTCCCAGACCGGCGATGGTTCGGTTCTCGCTGGCATCCCGATCGTTTACCTGGGGGGGGCAGGCCACGGATGTGCCGTTGGGACAGCGGGATTGAGACCCGCCGCGCTCCCACCCACGCTCGTCGGCTAAATATCCCATGTCATCGCGAGGAGAACCGATGACAGTTGTTTGGACGACAGGTCTTGAGAAGAAGGAGCCGGTAGTCGGTCGTGCGTGCGGAACATTTAAAGTCGTGGTGTTGGCTTTGCACGCGATGCCAGACGCTCTGAAGTCCGTCTCGTCGCGCGCTTGCGCTCTTTCACTGGGGCCGTCATTTCTTACCAACGCCAAGACACAGCTAGCGGCATTGGATAATGACACCACGACAAGATACCGCGCCCCACTGGCAGCGTGCACCGTCTCGATGATAGCACCGACCAGTGCTCCGTCCCGAATTCGCCATTCCACCAGCCGCACACTGGGGCCGCTCCAATTCTTCCAGTCTCGCCAGCCGCCGAGCCCCCGAACATCAAGCCGTTTCTCACGATTGATAAGGCCCGCGTAAATGGAGAACTGCCTATCTTCTTCAATAAACAGGATCGAATACCCGTCAGGCCCGAGACATCTTGCTCGGTGAAGGCTCGGCCTTCCTTTTACGATCTCACACCGCTCACTGACGACCGAAGAGGCCTCAAACGCCAATGCGCTCGAGATCGGTAAAGGGATGAGACCCACGAATATCAGCGCAATCACCAGCGATTTCGATGTAGAGGCACGCCGGCCCCATCCTATGGGATAAATTGATATAAACACTTTCATTTTCAACCACATAAGGTGCCCGGGACATCTCTATGGGGACACGAAAGTGCTAATTATTGCTTGCAAAAATTGTGAACCTCAGCCGGGACCAACCGGTCACGGGGTCACAACAACGCGGCGACAGCGTTGTCCACAAACAGCTCGCCATCTCGGATATATCGGCTGAGCATCGCATCGCTGGCGTGCCCGGTTTGTTGCCTGATCTTCCATGACGAGGCCCCGGCCTGGGCGGCGCTGGTGGCGAAACCGGCACGCAGGCTATGACCGGAGTACCCGTCAGGATCGAACCCAGCAGCGGTTAGGCGCTCCTTCACGACGATCGAGACGGCTTCTCCCGACAGACGCTGATCCCTGATGCGCCGATGTCGGGTCATGCCTCTGAAAATGGGGCCGGCCTCGATGCCGGAGGCCGACAGCCATGCTTCCAGGGCGGTNCGGCTTCTCCCGACAGACGCTGATCCCTGATGCGCCGATGTCGGGTCATGCCTCTGAAAATGGGGCCGGCCTCGATGCCGGAGGCCGACAGCCATGCTTCCAGGGCGGTGACCGGGCACCACCGCGTCCGGCCATGGGGTATCCCGATTTTCCTGCCCGCTCCCGTCTGGTCCGTCTTCGACCGGCGCAACGTGATCACGAGCCCTTGGCGCACCATCTCCACGTCGGTGACATCCAGCCCGACCAATTCCGATCGGCGGAAGCCGCCAGCGAACCCGATCAGCAGCAGGGCGCGATCGCGCATGTCCTTCGGCCTGTCGCCCATCGCCCCCAGCACGGCGAACAGATCATCGCGCAATAACGGCTTGGCCTGTCGCTGAGCCGAGCCGTTCCTTCGTCTGATGCCTCGAAGGGTCGCCTTGACGAGCGCATCGGTCGTTGGGCTCGACACCCGCTTCAACGCAAGAGCTTTCGCCAGTGACGCCAGACGCCGGGTCAGCGTGGCCGGGGTCAGCACGTCGGCGTGGGTGGCGAGGTAAGCGGCGATCATCTCGGCCGACGCCGGGATCATGCCGCCCCAGGCAATGAAGTGATCGACGTCGGATTGGTACGCACGCTTGCTGCTGGCCGACAGCGAGCCGTCGACCAGATCGGCTACGGAAGGTAAAATTCTACTAAAATTCGAAAGTTCGGCTGTGCAATTGATTGCACGCGGGGTTATACGGTTCGTGCAATCAATTGCAATTCTACCGATCGGCGCGTTAATTTTCCGTTTATCGCCCGCGTTTTTCTCATTTTTTGGCTCCGATAATGGAGAATTATCGGAGGAGAGACCGGGCGTCATCGTGCATTCCCCTTGTCCGATGACGATCCAAGAAGGCGCGCTCGAACCGCATTCAGATGATCAAGGTTGGAACGGAAGGCAGCGAGGATGTCCGCCATTCCGGTGGCAGGGATGCCAGCCCACAGCAGGTCCGTCTCCTGGCCCAGCGTCTCCAGTTCATCGACCTGATCCCACTCGAACCGGTGCGTAACCGGCATGGCGTCCGTGTAGAAGGCGGCGAGATGCGCGGCGTCCCTATGCCGGAACTCGGGGACGTGTCGTTCGAGGGCCGAGCGCACATCCTGGTTCTCACGAGCGAAGGTCACGATCGCCTGACGGCCGGCCCGCGTGTGCTTGTCGAGGGCATAGGTCGGGACGCCGTTCACGAATAGCGTGGGCGGGACCGGCACGGATCGGCTTGTCGGCTCGCTACGGCTCCGTCTGAGCTCCTGGAGGAGCGGCGGCAGCATGAGAACGATGGGCTCGCGTGTGGCCCTCGCAGCGGCCTGTATGGCCAGTCCCGTCGCTTCTGGCAGGCCGGCATTGATGTAGGCCGCCATGAGGCCGGTCAGGTCACCGCCGCCGATCCGCTTCTCAGTGCCGGCTTCGACCCCCGAGGCGAACCACGACGCAGTCGCTCTCAACTCGAATGGCGCGTCAGCATCCGTCGCGACGGTGATCCTGTCTCTGGCGCTGAGCGCACCCACGATCTCGCGGTGGCATTCCCAATCCGGCCGATGGACGGCTGAGCAAATCAGGTAATCGCTCGACCGTTCCTTCGGTGCCGCCGCCATGGCCCGGACTATCCAGCGGGCGACCGTCGGCGTGTCGCCGTACTGCCGTCGAAGGCGGGCGTCGGTGCAGAGCTGGGTGAGGGTCACCAGCAGATCGGGAGCGCCGATGCCGATATCTTCATAGGCGATCACCATCAAGCGACGAAAGATGCCAGTCCCCCGATGACGGATCAGTGTCAGAACGGCACGCTCAGCGGTCTCGAAGTCACCTCGTCGGATCGCCTTGTGGACGGTCGAGCTGGCGATCCACGCGTCGCAGGATAGCGGCTCCATGAGCGGGGGCGACCCCGTCCCGGTCTCATCTGGCGGTCCGTCGTATTCGAATGGGTCTGTCATCATGGCCTCCTTGCCGTGGCAGGGAGGTCGCGTTCGAGAGACCCCAAGTTGACGCTAGCTGATGGGCGAGCGGGGGCAATGGAAAGTTCGAAACAGGGGCGATTTCTGTCCGCGCGCAATCAATTGCGGAAGAATTTACTCAAATGCGACCGAAAGCACTGGCCATCATTTCCCATGAATGCGCGGCGGTCGGTTTCGCCGGAACGCACCGTGAAACGCCGACCCAGGGCGGTTTTCGGGCACGATCCCGCAATCTGTCTCGCGGACAGAAAGTGTTCGCGGCGGAGGTGGTTGGCTTAAGCGAAATGCTTGAAGAAGACGTGGTTGCCGACCATGAGGGGCTTCAACGCATACTTCCATTTCGTCCAAACGACATCTGCATCCCACCACGTCAGCGAATGTGCCATCAGGTGCTTTCGGTATTTCGCCTTGCGCGCCGGAGGAAGGAGAGCCAGCGCCTTATCCAAGCCCCTGAAGCGAACGCTGTCCTCGAACAACGTCCATTGCCATGCCTTCTCACCCAGGATAGGCGGCGGAAAATTCTGGACCAGCACCGTGTCCTCGAAGGGGTTCGGAAGCTTGTTCAGGCCGAAGACGTTCATTTTCAGGTTCCTCAGCCGGCGTTCGATGCGGACGACGGTCTTGCCATCCCACTTCTGGCCCTTGGAGATCGTCTCAAGCTTCTTGTTGTAGACGATCGTCTGGTGGCCCTTGTTCGTCCCGAGTGTGAAGTTCTCGAGCTGACCATCGGCCGTCCAGGCCAGTTTCGCAGTGCTCTGGGTAGGCAGGTACAGAAAGTCATCCATGCGAACGGCGTGCAGGTCGACCGCAACATCGAGGCGGGAGATATTGCCGTTCACGATGGCATATTCCCACCCATCGGGCATGAGCAGGATCAGAGCAGCATGGAAGGCGTTCAATCCGTCCTCCCCGAGCTGGGACGGATTGAAGTCGAAGCGAAGTTTCGTGGCGAGCGGACCGTGGAAACTGTAATCGAAGTGCGGTTCGTGATCGAACCCTTCGAGCAGGATCTTATAACTGCGCTTGTAGGGTTTCTTCCAAGTCGCCGGTCCCAGAAGCTCCTTTTCGTTCCACTGCATCACCACTGCACTATGAATGAGCGCTTGCTCCTCCTTCGTCTTGGGCGTCACCACGATCGTTAGCCGGTCGATGAAGGGGATGAGTTCCGATGCAGGCTTGGGGCCTGTGGGCGGGCTTGTATGGCTCTTGGGATGGTCGTTTTTCGGCTGTGTTTGGGTCTTGTTAGAAAGCCCCTTCGGTACCTTGAGTTTGATGATCGTCACGCCGCATGCCCTAGCCGTGGAAATTCGTCACGGCCCATGATCGGGGAAAGGCGTTAAGAGAGCGAAAAACTCTGCTCCCAACTGTGGGAGGTTATGGCAGCAAGAAGCTCAGATCAATCGGGTACTCCACCTTTTCGATCACGGCATGCAGTTCATCGATCTTGGGGCCGCTGCCGTAGTGGCTGTGGACCTTCTTATCGGCATGACCCAGAAGCGCCATCGCCAGCCGCTCAGGGGCTTCAGCGGCATAGACGGCGTCTGTGAAATTGTGTCGGAATGAGTGGAAGGCGGTCTTCGGGGTCTTGAAGCCGACCTGACGGGAGTACCGGCCCCACCACTTGCTGAAGTTATGCGAGAAGTAGCCGTCCTTCCCCTTTTCGACGTCTGAGAACACACGGTGGGTGCCGGGCTTGTCGGCCAACAGATCAAGCAGACCGCCCTTCAGCAGGACATCATGTATCGGGACGCGACGCGCACTCCCCGCCGTCTTCAGCGACTTTTCTTCGCCCTTCGAGATGTCAAAGAACCAGACGTCCTTCTCCTGCTTGATGTCCGAGATGAGGAGCTGAACGATCTCCCCCATGCGCATGCCCGAATACAGGGCGATCACCGGCACCCAGAATTTACCGTCACGGATCACCTCCGGCCCCGCCTTGTGGCGCTGTGTGCCCAGGTGACCGGCGTAGAGGGGTGACGAGAAGATCGCCTTGAGCTGCTCGACGGAATAGGGATCACGACCGTCACGGCCCTTCGGCCCAACCCCCGTGATCTTCACCTTCTCGCCCGGGACCTTCTCGATCAGCTCCTCATCATACGCCCAGCGGAGGAAGGAGCGGAACATCGAGAAGTATTCGGAGCGTGTCAACGAATGTGAGACAGCCGGAGCGATAGATTAAGCTTGGAGTTGGAGCTTGTTGTTGGGCGGATTGATCCAGACGGCG
>NZ_JAZHLJ010000081.1:0-13646 GCF_036549495.1 Aurantimonas sp. C2-5-R2 | reverse complement strand
CGGCGATGGAAGACGCCGGCATCCGCGTCTCGCCCTCCCCGGCCCAGCTCGGCAAAACCCTCGTCGAACTCCTCAAAGGCTGACGACGGGGTTCAAAAAAAGCCGGCGCGATAACCTCCCGCGCCACGGCATCGCCGAAAACGCAGTCCAAAGGGTTCAGGCATGGTACGGTCGTCACTGTGGCGGTCCGGTTCCCCGAACGATCGATCACAGGAGACGGCACCCGGACGACGGGGTCGCGACGATATAGATGGCACGCACTGAAGCGAACGAAACCTTCGCGCTTACCTCCTTCCTCTACGGCGGCAACGCCGACTATATCGAGGATCTGCACGCCCGCTACGAGGACGACCCCAGTTCGGTCGCCGACGAATGGGGTGATTTCTTCAAGGCGCTGAAGGACGACCGCTCAGCCGTCCTGAAAAGCGCCGAAGGGCCGTCCTGGGAAAAGCCGAACTGGCCGATCCCGGCGAATGGCGAACTGGTTTCGGCTCTCGACGGCGATTGGGGGCAGCTCGAGGCGAAGGTCCAGGAAAAGGTCAAGAGCAAGGCTCAGACCAGCGGCGTCGACCTGCCCGGAACGGCCGTCCACCAGGCGACGCAGGATTCGGTCCGGGCGCTGATGCTGATCCGCGCCTATCGCGCCCGCGGCCATTTGCACGCCAAGCTCGATCCGCTCGGCATCGCCAAGCCGGCCGACGACGATTACAATGAATTGTCGCCGAAGGCCTACGGTTTCACCGAGGCCGATTTCGACCGCAAAATCTATATCGACAACGTGCTTGGGCTGGAATTCGCCACCATCCGCGAGATGGTCGACATCCTCGAGCGGACCTATTGCTCGACGCTCGGCGTCGAATTCACCCACATCTCCAATCCGCAGGAAAAGGGCTGGCTGCAGGAGCGCATCGAGGGCCCGGACAAGGGCATCGCCTTCACCGCCGAGGGCAAGCGCGCGATCCTCAACAAGCTGATCGAGGCCGAGGGCTTCGAGAAATTCATCGACGTCAAATACAAGGGCACCAAGCGCTTCGGCCTCGACGGCGGCGAGGCGCTGCTGCCGGCGCTGGAACAGATCATCAAGCGTGGCGGCCAGCTCGGCTTGAAGGAAGTCGTCTTCGGCATGGCCCATCGCGGCCGTCTGAACGTGCTCAGCCAGGTGATGGGCAAGCCGCTCAGGGCGATCTTCCACGAGTTCAAGGGCGGGTCGTACAAGCCGGAGGACGTCGAGGGCTCGGGCGACGTCAAGTACCATCTCGGTGCCTCGTCCGACCGCGAGTTCGATCAGAACAACGTCCACCTCTCGCTGACCGCCAACCCGTCGCATCTGGAGATCGTCAATCCGGTCGTCATGGGCAAGGCGCGGGCCAAGCAGGACCAGATCGCCGGCCGGACCCGGACCGAGATCGTGCCGCTGGAGACGCGCGCGCAGATCCTGCCGCTGCTGATCCACGGCGACGCCGCCTTCGCCGGCCAGGGCGTTGTGGCCGAATGCTTCGGCCTGTCCGGCCTGCGCGGCCACCGGGTCGCCGGCTCGCTGCACTTCATCATCAACAACCAGATCGGTTTCACCACCAATCCGCGCTTCTCGCGCTCCTCGCCCTACCCGTCCGACGTCGCCAAGACCGTCGAGGCGCCGATCTTCCACGTCAATGGCGACGATCCGGAAGCAGTGGTCTATGCCGCCAAGGTGGCGACCGAATTCCGGATGAAATTCCACAAGCCTGTCGTCATCGACATGTTCTGCTATCGCCGCTTCGGCCACAATGAGGGTGACGAGCCGGCGTTCACCCAGCCGATCATGTACAAGACGATCCGCCAGCATCCGACGACGCTGGAGATCTACTCCAAGAGGCTCGTCGAAGGCGGGGTGGTCAGCCAGGAGGAGGTCGATGCTCGCAAGGCGGAATGGCGCAAGATCGTCGAGGAAGAGTTCGAGGCCGGTCAGAGCTACCTGCCGAACAAGGCCGACTGGCTGGACGGCGCCTGGTCCGGCCTGCGCAAGGCGGAGGAGCTCGAGGAGCCGCGCCGGGGCGTGACGGGCGTGCCGCTGAAGACGCTGAAGGACATTGGCGGCAAGCTGGCGACGGTGCCCAAGACCTTCAACGTCCACCGCACCATCCAGCGCTTCCTCGACAACCGCGCCAAGATGATCGACACCGGTGAGGGCATCGACTGGGCGACCGGCGAGGCGCTGGCCTTCGGCACGATCGTCGCCGAGGGTCATCCGGTGCGCCTGTCCGGCCAGGATTCCGAACGCGGCACCTTTTCCCAGCGCCATTCGGTGCTCTACGATCAGGAGGACGAGAGCCGCTACATCCCGCTGGCGCATGTCGCCAAGGGTCAGGCGATCTACGAGGTCATCAATTCGATGCTCTCGGAGGAAGCCGTGCTCGGCTACGAATATGGCTACTCGCTGTCGGAGCCGAACGCCTTGACGCTGTGGGAGGCGCAGTTCGGCGACTTCGCCAATGGCGCCCAGGTGGTCATCGACCAGTTCATCTCGTCCGGCGAGCGCAAATGGCTGCGCATGTCCGGGCTCGTGCTGCTTCTGCCGCACGGCTACGAGGGCCAGGGGCCGGAGCATTCCTCGGCGCGGCTCGAGCGGTTCCTGCAGATGTGCGCGGAAGACAACATGCAGGTCGCCAACGTCACCACGCCGGCGAACTACTTCCACATCCTGCGTCGGCAGCTGAAGCGCGATTTCCGCAAGCCGCTGATCCTGATGACGCCCAAATCGCTGCTGCGCCACAAGCGGGCGGTCTCCAGCCTGTCGGAGATGGCGGGCGACACGAGCTTCCATCGCCTGCTCTGGGACGATGCCGAGTTGCGCAAGGATTCGCCGATCAAGCTGGTCAAGAACGACAAGATCCGGCGCGTCGTGATGTGCACCGGCAAGGTCTATTACGACCTCCTGGAAGAGCGCGAGAAGCGCGGCATCGACGACATCTACCTGTTGCGCCTCGAACAGCTCTATCCGTTCCCGGCCAAGGCGCTGATCACCGAACTGTCGCGATTCAAGCAGGCGGAGATGGTCTGGTGTCAGGAGGAACCCAAGAACATGGGCGCCTGGTCATTCATCGACCCTTACCTCGAATGGGTTCTGGACCATATCGGTTCAAAGAAGCGACGCGTGCGCTACACCGGCCGTCAGGCGGCGGCCTCGCCGGCGACCGGCACGATGTCGACCCATCAAAAGCAGCTCGCCGCCTTCCTCGAAGACGCGCTGGGCTGAACCGAACGCCATGACCGAACCGGACCTCGAAAGACGTAGAGAACGATGAGCACCGAAATCAAAGTCCCGACGCTGGGTGAATCCGTGACCGAGGCCACGATCGGCCAGTGGTTCAAGAAGGCCGGAGACCGGGTCGAAATCGACGAGACGATCGCCGAACTGGAAACCGACAAGGTGACCGTCGAAGTGCCGGCGCCTGCCGCCGGTGTGCTGGAGGATATCGCCGTCCAGGAGGGCGAGACGGTCGAGGTCGGCGCTGTCCTCGGCTCCATTGGCGAAGGGTCTGGCTCGAGCGCCGGGACGACGGCCGCGACCGAAAAGTCGAAGAGCCAGGCCGCCAAGGCGGATGCCGCGGCAGACACCAAGGCCGATCACGGCGGCGGCGCTACCGGTGACGCGTCGAGATCTGGTGGCGATGCTGATGAAAAGGCCGCGTCGGGCGACATGCCGCCGGCCCCGTCGGCCAAGAAGATGATGGCCGAAAAGGGCGTCAGTGACGGCGACGTGGAGGGTTCCGGCAAGCGCGGTCAAATCCTCAAGGGCGACGTGCTGGAGGCGATCGCCCGCGGCGCGCCGTCGAGCCCGCAGGAAAAGCCGGTGGCTGCCCGTGCCCCGTCCTCCCAGCCCGAGGAAGCGCGGGAGGAGCGGGTGAAGATGACGCGCCTGCGCCAGACCATCGCCAAGCGCCTCAAGGACGCGCAGGAGACGGCGGCGATGCTGACCACCTTCAACGAGGTGGACATGACCGCGGTCATGGAGCTGCGCAAGAAATACAAGGAGCTGTTCGAGAAGAAGCACGGGGTGAAGCTCGGCTTCATGGGCTTCTTTACCAAGGCTGTCTGTCACGCGCTGAAGGAGATTCCGGCGGTCAACGCCGAGATCGACGGCACCGATCTGGTCTACAAGAACTACGCCCATATCGGCGTCGCCGTCGGCACGCCGAAGGGCCTCGTCGTGCCGGTGGTGCGCGATGCCGACCAGATGACCATCGCGGAGATCGAGAAGGAGATCGGCCGGCTCGGCGTTGCCGCGCGCGACGGCAAGCTCACCGTCTCCGACATGCAGGGCGGTACCTTCACCATCTCCAATGGCGGCGTCTACGGCTCCTTGATGTCGACGCCGATCCTCAATGCGCCGCAGTCCGGCATTCTCGGCATGCACAAGATCCAGGAGCGACCGGTGGCGATCGGCGGCCAGGTCGTGATCCGGCCGATGATGTATCTGGCGCTCAGCTACGATCACCGGATCGTCGACGGCAAGGAGGCGGTGACCTTCCTCGTGCGGGTCAAGGACAGCCTGGAAGACCCCGAGCGGCTGGTGCTGGATCTTTAGGAAGGAAGCTGAGGGCTCCGGCAATACCAAGGCGGCGAATCAATTGCTGATATGGGGTGCGAGCTCGGGGGATGAAGGTGACCGACGTCGCTGGAGAATTGGGCGAACCGAACGAAGCGACACGGCGCGTGTTACGTCTCACCAGCCTTTTCCCGAGCGCCCTTGCTCGTCGCCGCATCACTCGATTTGAGGTGTGCGTGCTGCAATGCCCCACCGGCCGGATTCTCGCGTGCGATCCTATTGTCGATCCTCAGACGGCGCCTTGCTTCGTCCACAACATCCGTCCGGGCCGATATCCCGCCTATGTCTATCTCTACGACCACCGCGAGTATGTGTCGCTGGGTACCGTAGTAATGGCGGAACTCAGGTTCGGCCGCCGCCGGGTAGAGACCTGGCAGCTCGCCCGGTTCGAGGACACCGGGTCCTACGCTCGTGACGGCTACAGCGTGGACTCGGCAAAGGGTGCTTCTGCGACGCTGCCCTGCGTCCATTTCTTGATCTGTCCGAGGCCAGCAACGATCAGATCGACGCAGTGCTGGAAGATCTTTTCTGTTGCTCACCCTACGGTGAGCAGTGCTTTGACGAGCAAAGCGGAATGAACGCGGCGGTATTCGACAGCGGTGATGGCGACGGTACGTACAGATCCTATTGGGGCGTGGATGCGACAGGCTCGATAACCAGGCTGGTGACGAGCTTTGGCATCATGGAGGACAGATGGCGCTCGCGTGCGCCGCAGACAAGTCCGCGACAAGAACCTGCTTTGTCGACAAGCGGGACAGGCGAGTAAATGCTGGAGGCCATGAATGACTGAACGCGTGATGATCGTAACCGGCGGGTCGCGCGGGATCGGCGCCGCCACCGCGCGGCTCGGTGCCAAGGCCGGCTATGCCGTCGTCGTCAACTATGCCTCGAACGAAGCGGCGGCGAAGGCGATCGTCGCGGAGATCGAAGCCGGCGGCGGCACCGCGATCGCGGTGAAGGGCGATGTCGGCGTCGAAGCCGACATCCTTGCCTTGTTTGCGGCGGCCGACCAGCTCGGACCGCTGGCGGCGCTGGTCAACAATGCCGGCGTGGTCGACGCCGTCGCGCCGGTCGCCGACATGAGCGCGGACCGGCTCGACCGGATGTTCCGGATTAACGTCATCGGCAGCTTTCTCTGCGCCCGCGAGGCGGCAAAGCGCATGTCGACGGCGCGCGGCGGCCAGGGCGGCGCGATCGTCAATCTGTCCTCGGCGGCCGCCAAGCTCGGCCTCGGTGGTGTCCGGGTCGACTATGCCGCCGCCAAGGGTGCGATCGATACCTTTACCGTCGGACTCGCCAAGGAACTCGCCGGCGAGGGTATCCGCGTCACCGCGGTTCGGCCCGGCATCATCGCGACCGACATTCACGCCTCGGGCGGCGAACCCGACCGGGTCGAGGAAATCGCGCCGACCCTGCCGATGCAGCGGGCCGGCACCGCCGAGGAGGTGGCCAAGGCGATCCTCTGGCTACTCTCGGACGAGGCGTCCTATTCGACCGGCACGATCATCGACGTCTCCGGTGGCCGGTCGATCCTGCCGTGACGACGCTCGGTTCGACCCCATCCTCTTCCTACTCGTGGAGGATTCTGCGCCACCCGTTTCTGACCGACCGCACGCTACGGAAATACGGCATCCGGCGATATCTGATCTGCGATCTCAATCTGCCGACCGGGCGTGTCCTCGCCTGCGATCCGGTGACGTCGGTCGGATACGTAAAGCCATTGGCGCAGACTGTTCCGCCTGGCCGGTACCCGGTGTTCGGCTATGAAGCGCTGGTCAAAGCGCCGGATCACTACAAGACGGCGCTTATCGAGTTGTGGCTGAACGATGCCCCTAACGAAAACTGGCGGCTTGCCTTGCGGGAAGGCCAAGCCGCTGAAACCGTCATCGATGACGCCAGCTACGGTGTCGACGCGGCCGCGGCTTGCTTCTGCGATGCGACGGCGCAACCGTTTCTGGTATACGCCGAGGAGAACTATGATCCCGACGGCGACGACGATGTGAACCTTCTCGAGGTTGCCTTCGGTTGTGGGCGGGGCGAAGAGCACCGTTTTCCAAACAGCGAGCTGAACATGGCGGTGTTTACGACTGGCGATGGCGACGGAACGTATCCCTGCTTCTGGAACTACGACGACGCGGGCTGCCCAAGCCGACTGGTGACGAGTTTCGGAATTCTGGAGCAGCGCTATGATTGGGGAGAGGACTATCCCGAGCCATTTCTACGCTATGACTGACAGGTGGCCATGCTCACGGTCGTCGTGGCGGGTCGGCTTTCTAGGTCGTTTCCCTGACGGCAATGACTTTCTTCGCCCAATCTGTGTCTACCGCCCAACTCATGCAACGGGAATTGCAAATGTCTGACACCTTCGACCTCGTCGTCATCGGATCGGGACCCGGCGGCTATGTTTGCGCCATCAAGGCGGCGCAGCTCGGCCTCAAGGTCGCCGTTGTCGAAAAGCGCAAGACCTATGGTGGAACCTGCCTCAATGTCGGCTGCATCCCGTCGAAGGCGCTGCTCTACGCCTCCGAGATGTTCGCCGAGGCCGGCCATTCCTTCGCCGAACTCGGCATTTCGGTCGAGCCGAAGCTCGATCTTGCGGCGATGCTCGGCCACAAGGACAAGACGGTGAAGGCCAATGTCGATGGCATCGCCTTCCTGTTCAAGAAGAACAAGATCACCGGCATCATCGGCACCGGCCGGATCAAGGCGGCCGGCGAAGTCGAGGTGACCAAGGAGGACGGTTCGACCGACACGCTCGCCACCAAGGCGATCTGCATCGCCACCGGCTCGGCCGTCGCCGGTATACCGGGCGTCGAACTCACCTTTGACAGCGACACGATCGTCTCCTCCGACGAGGCGATCGCACTGGCAAGCGTGCCCGGAACGATGGTCGTCGTCGGCGGCGGCGTGATCGGCCTCGAACTCGGCTCGGTCTGGGCGCGGCTCGGCGCCAAGGTCACCGTCGTCGAATATCTCGACAAGGTGCTCGGACCAATGGACGGCGAGGTCTCGAAGGCCTTTCAGAAGCTGCTCGCCAAGCAGGGCTTGGAATTTCGCCTCGGCGCCAAGGTCACCGGCGTCGAGAAGACCGACAAGGGCGCCAATGTCGCGTTCGAGCCGGTCAAGGGCGGCGAAGCGGAAACGCTCTCGGCGGACGTCGTGCTCGTCGCGACGGGTCGCAAGCCCTACACGGAGGGGCTCGGACTGGAGGAGGCAGGGGTCAAGCTCGACGATCGCGGCCGGGTCGAGATCGACGAGCATTTCGCCACCAATGTCGCCGGCATCTATGCCATCGGTGACGTCGTGAAGGGCGCGATGCTCGCTCACAAGGCCGAGGACGAGGGCGTCGCGCTGGCCGAGCAGCTGGCCGGGCAGGTCGGCCATGTGAACTACGACGCGATTCCCTCGGTGGTCTACACCTCGCCCGAGGTCGCCTCCGTCGGCAAGACCGAGGAGGAGCTGAAAGCGGCCGGCATCGAATACCGGGTCGGCAAGTTCCCGTTCATGGCCAATGGCCGCGCCAGGGCGATGCTCAAGACCGACGGATTCGTCAAGTTCCTCGTCGATGCCAAGACCGACCGGGCGCTGGGTTGCCATATTCTCGGCGCGGGCGCCGGCGACATGATCGCGGAAGCGGCGCTGTTGATGGAGTTCGGCGGTTCGTCGGAGGACCTCGCCCGCACCTCGCACGCGCATCCGACCCTGTCCGAGGCGATGCGCGAGGCGGCCTTCGCGGCCTTCGCCAAGCCGATTCACGTGTAACGAAACGGCGGCGCGAAAACCGCCAGATCTGATGTTCCACGTGAAACATCGACCATGAAAAAGGCCCGGCGCGTCAGCGGCCGGGCCTTTCGGTAACGCGATGAGGCTGGGTTCAGCCCTTCTTGTCGGCTTCCTTCACTACGGTGCTTGTGGCCGTGTCTGCCGACTCGGCGGTGACGATCGGCGTCATTGGCGCCTCGGCCACGGTGTCCTGATGGGACGCGCATTGTGCCATCGCACTGCCGGACGCGGCGGCGAGAAGCCCGATGCTCATGGTCACAGCGAGTAAGGATTTCATGCGCAGGCACTCCTTGGCTGTTTCGACCGTCGGAGCTTATGCCGGTCGGTCGCGTCCAACAAGCCGGCGATCGCGCGCCCGAGTGGTCCTCATACGCCGACACTGCGCCAGAGCCGTTGCGGTTACGGCAGTTCCGACTGCGTCAATCCGCCCGTGTGACGGTCCAGCCCGCCTCGCGCAGCAGGGCAACCAGACCGTCCTCGCCGGGAAGATGCAGCGCGCCGGTGGCGACGAAGGCGCCGCCTTTTTCCAGCATCGGCCGCATCCTCTCGACCATGCGATGGTTGCGCTCAGTAACGACGCGCTCTTCGAACTCGGCGTAGCCCTTGCCGGCGCCGACGAGGATGCCGCCATCCGGCACCGCGGCCTCGATCGCCGGCATGATCGTTGCGATCTTGCCCTCGCGATAAAGCGCCAGCATGGTCTCCATCACATCCGGCATACGATCCTGGAGATCGATCGTCGCCAGTAGGCTATCGACCTGAAGATCGGTCGACAGCGAAGCGAGGGCGCGGAGCTGCTCCTCGGAGGATTCCAGTCCTTCAACCGGCTTGCCGGCGGCGATGGCGCGCTCGGCGAGCCGGACGTCGAGGACCGAGGCGCCGCCCTTTTTCCGCGCCGCTTCGCAGGCCGGCAGCATCAGGCTCATGGAGGTGAACCACGGCTGCAGGGTCTGGATCGACTGGAACGGAATCCCCTTGGCTGCCAGCGCCGTTTCGAGCTTGGCCTGCTCTTGCGAATCGACCAGATCGGCGAGGGTCTGGCCCTTGGGAAGGTTGATCAGCTCCGGATGGGCGAAAAAGGCGGCGGCGGCCTTGACCGGATTGAGGACATCTGTCGTCTCGATGACTAGGCGCTCGGACGCGGTAAAGGCGTTTTCGGCCGGCGACGGCAGGGCGAGAACGCGCGGATCGGTGAGATGGATGGTGCCGAACAGATGGGACGGCGCGAGGCCGGCCCGCTCGACGCGAAACAGTTTACCGGCGCCGTTGGGGACCGCTGCCGCCTTTGCCTCGACGCCCGCGAGTTTGCCCTCTGCCCGCAGGGCGGGGCGGAGATCGCGGCCGTTGCAGGCATCCGGCTCCGCCGCGTCTGCGGTCAGGATACCGACGATCAGAAACGCCAAGACGATGCCGGGCAGCGTGAGGCAAAGCCGGAAGAGGATCGTCGCGTAACGGTCGAAGCGGTCGATAGGGCCGGTCATGGGCGGCTGATGAACTCCCTCGCAAGAACTGCGCAGTCTAGGGGGGAATTACGACCAAAGCCTGAATCTCTCAGGGTTTTCACTCCGACCGATCAGGCGCGGTGGCGCGCACGCGGGTGGGCCCCGTCATAGATCGACAGGAGCCGGGCCGAATCGACGGCCGTGTAGTTCTGCGTGGTCGACAGGCTGGCATGGCCGAGAAGGTCCTGAATCGTTCTGAGATCCCCACCGGCCGACAACAGATGGGTGGCGAAGGAGTGCCGCAGCGCATGCGGCGTCGCCGATTCGGGCAGGCCGAGGCCGCCCCTGAGCCGCGCCATGGCGCGCTGGATGATCTGCGGCTTCAAGGGGCCGCCACGGGCGCCGCGAAACAAGGCCTCGTTCGGGTGCAAGGCATAGGGGCACAGGCGACGGTATTCGGCCACCGCCTCGAGCACGGCGGGAAGCAGCGGCACGAGTCGCGTCTTGCCGCCCTTGCCGGCGATGGGCATCGACCGGGCTGTCGGCTCACTGAGCGCGTCGCCGGGCAGCGCCAGCGCTTCCGAGATACGCAATCCGCAGCCGTAGAGAAGCGTGAGCACGGCGACGTCACGTGCGGCGATCCACGGCTCGGCGGCAAAGGCGCCGGCATCCTCGGTCACGGCTTTCGCATCGGGCACGCTCAGCGGACGCGGCAGCGACCGCGGCTGTCTGGGCGCGCGCATCGCCTTGGCGCCGGCGGAGGAGGCGAGCCCCTNGCTTTCGCATCGGGCACGCTCAGCGGACGCGGCAGCGACCGCGGCTGTCTGGGCGCGCGCATCGCCTTGGCGCCGGCGGAGGAGGCGAGCCCCTTCTTCTCCAGATGCCGGATGAAGGAGCGAATCCCGGCAAGACCGCGGCCGAGAGTCTTGGCGCCGGCGCCGTCGCGGCGGCGCGCGGCGAGAAAGCCGCGCAGTTCGGCGGTCTTCAGGTCGGCGAGATCGCCGAGATCGGCGGGGCGGGCGTTGTAGCCGGTGAGGAAAACCAGGAACTGGCGCAGATCGCGCTCATAAGCGGCGAGCGTATGATGGCTGGTACGGCGCTCCTCGGCCAGCACCGTCAGCCAGGCGGCCTTTTCGGCCAGCAGGGGCTTGGTGGCATGGACAAGAACCGTCTGACTCATCGTCGCTTTCCCGCGTCACTTCTCGTGAGAAACATCCTGGTCGAAACAACACCGCCAGGCACTGGAACCGTTCCGCCAGCATCCACGATCAAGGTGAACGCTTCGTTCTCGGAACCCCATTGGCCCGATCCGGGTTTCCTTGTCGATGCCGCCCCCCGCGCCCTTGTTTGGTCGCGACCGGCCCCAGCCATTTCCTCGGCAGCCTTGCGGAGCAAGACGCCCCCCTTTTTCATCGAAGGAGATTCCCATGAAACGTCATGCCACTGCAATCTGGAAGGGCGCGCTCGGCGACGGCACCGGCGCGATCACCACTCAATCCGGCGCCCTCAGCGATCATGGCTATTCGTTCAAGGCCCGGTTCGAGGACGAGAGCGGCAAATCCGGAACCAATCCCGAGGAGCTGCTGGCAGCGGCCCATGCCGGCTGCTTCGCCATGCAGCTGTCGCATTTCCTCGCCGAGAACGGCACGCCGGCGGACGAGCTGAAGGCGACATCCGTCGTCAATGTCGAGCAGGTAGCGGCCGGCTTCGAGATCAAGCAGAGCGCCATCACCCTCGAAGCCAAGGTTCCTGGCATCGACAAGGCCAAATTCGATGAATTGGCAGAGCAGGCGAAAACCGGTTGTCCCGTATCCAAGGCACTCGGTGCGATCACGGTGACACTGGACGCCAAGCTGGTCTGAGCCAGACCCCTATTCGAGAACGATGGCCCGTGCGTAGCGCGGGCCATTCGCATTGCAGGGCCGGTTCCGCGGCCCGGCGGGTTACAGCGAACCGCAGCCACGTCCCAGCGATATGGTCGCAAATCAGGCGCGATGGCACTAGATTGGCGTTTGTCGGCTGCCATCGGAGCCGCGAACGGCTTTCGGGGCTTTGATGAACACGCAGGGTGAGGCGACCGGTGGCGCGGGTCGCGGCGACGATCGACTGTTCGACGGGTTCAAGGAACCGGTCGGGGAACCGTCCCTCGTGGAATCGCATCGTACGGTCGATGTCGCCCATGGCGCCGGGTTCCTGCGCCGCTTCGCGGCCTTTCTCGGTCCCGGCTTTCTCGTCGCGGTCGGCTACATGGATCCGGGCAACTGGGCGACCTCGATCGCCGGTGGGTCGGAGTTCGGCTACACCCTGCTGACCGCGGTGCTGTTGTCGTCGCTGATGGCGATCCTGTTGCAGGCGCTGTGCGCGCGGTTTGCCATCGCCACCGGGCGCGATCTCGCCCAGGCTTGCCGGGATGCCTTTCCCAGGCCCGTCGCCTATGGCCTGTGGGTGCTGGCGGAGCTGGCGATCATCGCGACGGATCTTGCCGAAGTCATCGGCACGGCCATCGGCCTGCAGCTGTTGTTCGGCCTGCCGCTGGTCTGGGGCGTGGTCATTACCGCGCTCGACGTCTTTTTGATCCTCTATCTGCAATCGCGGGGGTTTCGCTGGGTCGAGGCGTTCATCGTCACGATGATCCTGGTCATCGCGGCCTGCTTCGTCGGCCAGCTGATTCTCGCCGAACCGTCGATCGCCGCGATCCTGGGTGGTTTCCTGCCGACGCCGGAGATCGTGACCAACGACCGGATGCTGTATCTCGCGCTCGGGATCCTTGGCGCGACGGTGATGCCGCACAATCTTTATCTGCATACCGGCATCGTCCAGACCCGGGCCTACCGCCAGGACACGGCCGGAAAGCGCGACGCAATCCGATTCGCCACGCTGGATTCGACCGTGGCCCTCGGATTCGCGCTGCTGGTCAACGCATCGATCCTGATTCTCGCTGCGGCCGCCTTTTACGATCGCGGGGCCGGCGTAGTGGAGGATCTCACCGACGCGCACGCCCTGCTGGCACCGCTTCTGGGTGCCTCGATCGCGCCGATCCTGTTTGCCGTGGCGCTACTCGCCTCGGGTCTCGCGTCGACGGTGACCGCCACGATGGCCGGGCAGATCGTCATGCAGGGATTCTTGCGGCTGCGGCTGCCGCTGGTAGCGCGGCGGCTGATCACCCGCGGGCTGGCGATCGTTCCGGCGGCGGCGATCATCGTCATCTATGGCGAACGCGGCGCCGCGGAGTTGCTCGTCCTCAGCCAGGTGATCTTGTCGCTGCAACTGCCCTTCGCGGTGGTGCCGCTGGTGATGTTCTCCAGTGACCGGCGCAAGATGGGGGATTTCCGGGCGCCTGTTTGGGTGCTGGCGCTTGCTGTCGTGATCGCGGTGCTGATCGTGGGATTGAACGTCAAGCTGGTCGCGGATTTCCTCGCCCTCGGGGCGTGACTGGCGGTGGGCGGCCTTGCCGACGCTCTGCGATGTGACGACCGGATGACGTCAGGGAAAGCCGGTACGCAAGGGTTTGCGGCGATTTCAGGAAATTTTGCTGCGGTGCATTTTTTCGCAAATCGACTGTTGACTCCAAAAGCCGGGACCGCCTATAAGCCACTCATCGACGGTGAAGACGCCGCCGGCGAGCCCTTGGGTTTGCTCTGGTGTCAGGCAGTCGGAAACAATCAGAAGGCGGACCGTTCACGGTCGTTCTTCAGGGTCACTCGAGGCGCACAGCGTCGACCGGCCCGACGGCGAAGTTTTCGCCGTGATCTTTGACAATTTGATATTGAGAAGAAAGAGAAGCGTGGGCGGCGGTAAGTCTGCGTGGAGTTTCGTGCCGATTTCCTTTTCGG
>NZ_JAZHLJ010000080.1:0-13949 GCF_036549495.1 Aurantimonas sp. C2-5-R2 | reverse complement strand
ATCGCTCCTCTGGAGGTTCGGGCAGGCTTCGACACCCGCCCCGATACGCCGCCTTTCTCAAACCGTCATCACCCAGTTTCCGCCATAGCTCGGCACCTTGTCTCCCGCCGCGTGCCCCTTCGTATCATTGACGAGCTTGAAATGGTCAAGGTCGATCATCAGGACCGCGCATACTCTCCCTGCCATAGGATTTGACAAGATTGCCTCGGCCTCGTTGAAGAATGCCCACCGGTTCGCCAAGCCCGTCAGCATGTCAGTCCTCGCGACACGCTCGAGCTCTCCATGCACATTCTGCAAGCGGTGCGTAGTGCGGATCCAGGGAAACAGAAAGCATGACGCGACGGTCGCCGCGACGAGGAAAGGCAGGAGGACCTCCCTCTCGAACCCTTCGCTGACATCTAAAACCCGCGACGCAGACCAAAAGAGCGCGGCGGCCATTGACGATGCGGCGAACGTGAAGCCAGCAGTCTTGAGCGTGGTCCGGAGCGACATCAGGCCAGCATGGACGAAAGACCTTGCATTTCGATTGATGCGAAACCCGAGATTTGTAGGATTTCTACCGGCGCATACGTCTCATCCGCGGACAATTTCCAGGACAGGGCTACACAAGCACCGCCCTAGATCCTATAATTGTGACAAGAGGCTTCTGAAGCACCGTTTCGCCAGGGCCTCAATCTCCCGCACACCCATATTAGGTGGTCGGCCTTTTTCCCGAAGAGCGGGAAAGCGTGCTCGTGATCGATGCGACCTGCATCGCATAGCGAACCGTCATCTCGCTCCAAGCTGCAGAAACGCGGCTTTTTGGGGGGATGCCGGTCCAAGCATCACGTCGACGAGTTTCGTCGGCCGGTTGCTCACTGCGCGTGTCGTCGCTCTTCCTTGAACTCATGGGAGCGTGAATGACCGATAGAATGTTCGAAGCGAGTGAGATCGTTCTTGAGACCGGCATCTTCGATGGCAGAGACGGCAACGTGTTGAATGCCGCCGGCTTCGGCGGGGTGCCGGAGCGTGATGGCGACCTGGTCTGGTATTCGTCAATGCTTCGATATCGGTTGCGAAACAATATCTCGAATTCGACGGTCAAAGCGATCCAAGATTATCTGATCACCTTCGGCAGCGGCAGGGCGATCCTGCGCACCATCAACGGCACCGTCTTTCTCCAGCCGCGCACGCAATTGGATGTCGACCTCCTGTGTTGCGAGATGGGCCAGTTTGTCACCGGCTGGAAAGTCGAAAAATGAGCATTATTCTTGAACGAGGCACAGCCTCGGCCCCTGTCACGCATCAACCTCTTTGCTCGCAATATCGGTCCCGCCGCACCTTCGCGATTATCTCGCATCCTGACGCCGGCAAGACGACGCTAACCGAGAAGCTCCTCTTAGCCGGCGGCGCCATCTCCATGGCGGGGGCGGTTCGGGCAAAAGGGGAACGACGGCGAGCACGGTCCGACTGGATGGAGATCGAGCAGAACCGCGGGATTTCGGTGACCTCCTCCGTCATGACCTTCGAGCGTGAGGGAACGACGTTCAATCTCCTGGACACGCCCGGGCACAGCGATTTTTCCGAAGATACCTACCGGACCCTCACCGCGGTCGACAGCGCGATCATGGTGATCGACGCGGCCAAGGGCATCGAAGCGCAGACGCGTAGGCTGTTTGAGATCTGCCGCCTTCGCGATATCCCGATCATCACCTTCGTCAACAAGGTGGACCGTGAGGGGCGCGATCCGTTCGAGCTCCTCGACGAGATCGAGGAGGCGCTGGCGCTGAGCGTGGCGCCGATTGTCTGGCCGGTGGGAATGGGGTCGGACTTTCATGGCTGCTACGACCTCTCTAGCGACGAATATCTTCTTTCCTCTGAAGGCCGGAATGGGCATTGCGACACCTCTCTTGCCATGCGTGGCGTCCAAGACGAGTCGCTACGCAACCACCTTTTCGAGCACGTCCTGGAGCCCTTCAGGGAAACAGCGGAACTCGCCAAAGAAGGTTACGCGGCGTTCGATGAGGACGCTTACCGTCAGGGGCATTTGACCCCCGTCATTTTCGGCAGTGCTCTGCGCGACTTCTCCGTCGATCAGTTGCTGCGGCTGATTGCCGATCATGCTCCACCGCCGCGCCCACAACCGTCCGATAAGGGTCCAGTTGATCCGGCCGAAGAAAAGGTTTCGGCCTTCGTTTTCAAGGTACAGGCGAATATGGACCCGAAGCACCGGGATCGGGTCGCCTTCGTGCGCTTCTGCTCCGGACACTTCAAACGCGGCATGAAGCTTGAACATGTGCGTTCGGGCAGGGAGATCGCCATCGCGAATCCGATCTATTTCTTCGCCCAGGAAAGGACGCTGATTGAGGAGGCTTATGCCGGTGATGTCATCGGTATTCCCAACCACGGGACCCTGCGCGTCGGCGATACCCTGACCGAAGGCGAGACCTTTCGCTTTACCGGACTGCCAGCCTTCGCTCCGGAAGTGCTGCGGCGCGTTCGTCTTGAGGACACGATGAAAGTGAAGCAGTTGCGGCGCGCGCTGGAGGACCTCGCCGAGGAGGGGCTGGTCCAGGTCTTCAAACCCATGATCGGGTCGAACTGGATCGTCGGAGTGGTCGGACCGCTCCAGCTCGACGTCCTATCGTCCCGCATCGCTGCGGAGTACAAGACGGAAATCGCCTTCGAGCCGGTGCCGTTCGGCACGGTGGATTCGGTCCGATAGTCCCCGAAAAATGCAAACCTTCCTGGAGGAGAACTTCCTCAACACGGCGCTCGACCGTGACGAACGGCCGGTGTTTCTACCCAGAGACGAGTGGGATCTGCGTCAAGCGCGCGACCACAACCCCCATATCGTCTTCGACGCCGTCAGGGAGCTCGTCGGCTGACCAACGGTTTCAATTCAAGCCTTCGCCGGAGGACTGGTGGTTTCACGACTGGATGAACTTGCAATGGCCATCGCCAACCGGCGAGCGATCCTCTTCGCCGGTGCAGGCCTGTCGATGATCGTGGGACTTCCGTCATGGAGAGAACTCGTCGACCATATGCGGCGGGAATTGGAGCTTGATCCCGAGAGTCCAGGCATGGAAGCGACCTATCAGACGCTCTCGGAGTATTACCGCATCAAGACCGGTAGCATCGGCCCTTTGCGTAGCTGGATGGACCGGCACTGGAGTGTCTCGGAACAAAACGTTGCAAATTCGCCAGTCCACAACATGATCGTAAAGCTCAATTTCCCGATTATTTATACGACGAACTACGATTATAACCTAGAGGTTGCTTTTAACTTGAGCGGCCATCCCTATGTTAAAATCGTCAACGCCCGTGATATCGCCAAGGCCACTAGCACCGACACACAAATTGTAAAATTCCACGGCGACTTCGAAGACGATCAATCGCTCGTCATTGCTGAAACTGATTATTTCAACCGCCTGCATTTCGACTCGCCGCTCGATATAAAGTTTCGGGCAGATGCGTTGGGTCGAACCATCTTGTTTATCGGTTACAGCGTGTCGGACNACGATCAATCGCTCGTCATTGCTGAAACTGATTATTTCAACCGCCTGCATTTCGACTCGCCGCTCGATATAAAGTTTCGGGCAGATGCGTTGGGTCGAACCATCTTGTTTATCGGTTACAGCGTGTCGGACCTTAGTGTCCGTTCCAAAAAGAGGTGAGTGATTTCAGCGGGTTGTGATTCTGTCGGATTGCTGAGATTCGACGGAGATCAAGATGCCCTGGACCGAAATCACCCGCCCGCACTATGAGCGGCGCTGCCCGCGCTATGCAAGCGATCTGACGGATGAGGAGTGGGCGCTGATTGCGCCGCTGATGCCGTCGCCGAACCGCATCGGCCGGCCGCGCAAGACGGATCTGCGCGAAGTCGTGAACGCGCTTCTGTATCTGGCCTCGTCGGGCGGCGCGTGGCGGCTGTTGCCGAAGGACTTTCCTCCGTTCTCGACGGTGCAGAAATACTTCTGGCGCTGGCGTGACGATGGCCTGCCGCGCACCATCAACAATGAACTCGTCATGGCGGCGCGCGAACGGGAAGGAAGGCAGGCGAGCCCCTCGGCCGGCGTGATCGATAGCCAGAGTGTCAAAACCACCGAAAGCGGTGGAATACGGGGCTTTGACGCTGGCAAGAAGATCATGGGCCGCAAGCGCCACATTGTCGTCGACACGTTGGGCCTGCTGGTCGGCGTGGTCGTTCACCCCGCCGACATTCAGGACCANTGCGTCATATCTTCGCTGATGGCGGCTATGCCGGACCGAAACTGCGGCACGCCTTGCAAAAGGTCGGCAAGTTCACGCTGGAAATCATCAAGCGATCGGATAGCGCCAAGGGCTTCGAGGTCCTGCCGCGTCGTTGGGTCGTGGAGCGAACCTTCGCATGGCTGGGACGATGCCGAAGACTGGCAAAGGACTTCGAACGCACCATCGCTTCCGCCCAGGCCTGGGTCTTCATCGCAAACATCCGCATGCTCACCCGACGGCTCGCAAGGCATTGAAAACGCCACCTTCATTCTGATTCAGACACTTAACATCCGTTTGCTGCTTCACCGCTTGTGGCTGACTTGGCGTGATTCAGGGCGCGAGAAAGATCGCCCACGATCCTTCGTTTTCATGTCTCGCGAAAACCCTGTGCAGGAGGCTGTGCTGGGCCAATGGGGCATCAGCGTTCTCAGCGGCGAGCACGATGAGCCGGCGGACTCGCTCCTAAAGTTCATGGAAAGGCTGACCGAACGCGTGGAACATTTTCGTCAACATGGAACGTCGAGCACATAGTTACTCGCCGGAATAGCCCGCCCGAGATCGCCCACCGGATAGGCTCGCAAGCCGAGAAGTTACAAGACCCCATCTGCGGTCGAACCAATGGACAAAAGCGAACTACGCGCAGCACGACGCCCAGAGGCGCAGTGCAGGCGCCGGAGCCGATGGAGAGATGATGAATGTAGTGGTTCAGGAAACGGCGTCGCTCCCGGACGTCGCCGTCTCCATTCGCGAAACCTTTGGTTTCGACAGCGACTCGACCGTGCCAGCGTTTTCCCAACCCAATGAGCATGTTCCCGAGTTCGATGCCGGCTATCTCTTCGATAAGCCGACCACACTCGCCATCCTCGCGGGCTTCGCCAGAAACCGCCGCGTGATGGTCTCCGGCTTCCACGGCACGGGCAAATCGACACATATCGAGCAGGTGGCGGCACGGCTCAACTGGCCGTGCGTGCGCATCAACCTCGACAGCCACGTCAGCCGCATCGATCTCGTCGGCAAGGACGCGATCACAGTGCGCGACGGGATGCAGGTCACCGAGTTCCGCGAGGGCATCCTGCCCTGGGTCTACCAGAACAACGTCGCACTGGTCTTCGACGAATACGATGCCGGGCGCCCGGACGTGATGTTCGTCATCCAGCGGGTGCTGGAATCCTCCGGCCGCCTGACGTTGCTCGACCAGGCGCGCGTCATCCGCCCGCACCCGGCCTTCCGGATCTTCGCCACGGCCAACACCGTGGGTCTCGGCGATACGACGGGGCTCTATCACGGCACCCAGCAGATCAACCAGGCGCAGATGGACCGCTGGTCCATCGTGACGGTCCTCAACTACCTGCCGCACGACAACGAGGTCGGCATCGTGCTGGCGAAGGCCAGAAGCTACGACACCAAGGAGGGGCGTCAGACTGTTTCTATGATGGTCCGTGTCGCCGACATGACGCGCGCCGCCTTCGTCAATGGCGACTTGTCCACCGTCATGAGTCCGCGCACCGTTATTACCTGGGCGGAAAATGCCGAGATCTTCGGCGGGGAAATCGGCTTCGCCTTCCGCCTCACCTTCCTCAATAAGTGCGACGACCTGGAGCGGCCGCTCGTTGAGAAGTTCTACCAGCGCGCCTTCGGGGAGGAGCTTCCTGAATTCTCCACCACCGGGTCCACGGCTAAAGAAGCCGGATGATCCCAAGGTAAGCATCGTCGATGATGCATGCACGTAAAACCAAAGGTCCGCCGCGACGCATCCAGCCGCTCAGGTGGCCCCGCGATGACATTGACGATGATCCGGAACGCAATCTCGGATCCCCGCTAACGATGGGGAATTTGCCCGAGCTCTTCCTGACCCTCCCACCATCAGCTGCGGAACTGCTCTTCAAGCTGGCGCGCCGCAAGGCCGGCGCCGTGCGCGAACAGAAGCGTGGCATTAATCGTGGGGTCGATGGCGACGGTCACTTCGGAGACATCCTGAAAGCGAACGAAGTCCGCCGAGGCGGTCATGAAAGGGTCTGCGAGACTGCTCGGTGTCATCGTTACCAAATCTGTCTCGGGCAGAAGGGCGCCGCGCCAGTTGCGCGGGCGATATAGGGGGCAATGGGTGTCAAGGCCACTAGGCCCGAATTGAGAGGAAGGATCGGTCCGTGAGCCGAGAGGTTGTAAGCTGTGCTCCCGGCAGGCGTTGCGACGAGCACGCCATCGCCGGTCAAAGCCGACAAACGTTTTCCACCGTTCACCGTTATGTCGATCTTGATCATGCGCTGGGTCGGGCGGAATACTGCCACCTCGTTATAGGCGTACGCAGAGCACCGCTCGCCGTTGGACAAGACGCACGTCATCCGCAGCGGATGCAAAATGGCCGGTTCAGCCGCCTCGATGGTCGCTTCCAGATTCGCCTCCTGAAAACCGTTCGTCAGGAAGCTCGGGCTCCCGCAACTCATCGGGTAAATCGGAAGAGCGTGACCGGCCAATCGGTGCAGCCCTCGTACAACACCGGAATTGCTGGCGATCAAAACGATCGCGTCAGCCGCGTCAATCGTTATCCGGCCGTACAGCCGCCGTAACCGGTCGCCGAATGCATCCGGCACTTCCTCGCCCGCCAGCACAGCGATTTTCATCATTTGACCGGGGAGCTACCGGGTATGCGACAACCCCCGTGAGAGGAAGGATCAACAATGTGCGACGTCAAGCCATGTAAACTTGGTGAAGCAATCCAGAACCACATTCGGAAGAAATGGGAGCTGCCGATGCAATGGCCAGATGCACAGGAGACACTGCTGTGCCACGAGATGCGGGCGAGGATCGACCTTGTGGGAACGGACGACGAGCGGCTTCTCGACGTTCTTCCCAATACCGTCATGCAAAAATTTAGACGGGCTGGAACAGACTGCGGCGCTGGAGGATGTCGGTAGTTCCCGATCATGTGCTTGGAAAATTTGAAAATGATGGAATTCATCTTAAAAGCGGTAAAGGTCGATGACGAAACGATACCTACCGAAATTATTCTGATTTTCGTCGAACGAAGCGTAGCGGCCGTACTGGGTGGCGAGCGCGACGATGTCGGCCGTCAGCGCCGCTTCGTCTGCCCGTCCCGCCGGCGCCTTGCGCTGCGTCGAACGATGCTGGCCCAGAACCCGGCAGGCGAAGCGTTCCGAGAGACATCGAACGTCGCCATGACGTGATCGATGCAGCGGCGGCGGCGGGCGGGGCTCAGAAGTTTCCTGAGGCGGCCTCGCGAAGGATCAGCTTCTCCAGCGTCAGGTCCGAGACCGCCTTGCGCAGCCGCTCGTTCTCCTTCTCAGGATCTTTTAGCCGCTTCTCCTGATTGCCCTTCAGGCCGCCGAACTCCTTGCGCCAGCGGTAATACGTGAACTGCCCGACGACGCCGATCGCCCGGACCGCTTCGGCAACCGCGCGTCCCTGCGATACCAGGACGTCCACCTGTCAGAGCTTCGTGACAATCCCCTCGGGCTCATGTCTCTTCTGGGGCATTCCATCGTCCTCCAAATGGCTCGAAAGCCATACTCCAGGGAGGACCACTTTCCATTTCCAGGGGGCAGGCCAATCGCGAAGGGATCTGCAACTCAAAAGGCGCAAGACGGCTGCGACCGAACGATCACTGAAGCGATCGAGCACTCGCAGTAGATACATTTGAGGCTGCGGAGCGGTCGGACGAGCAAATTTAACGCGTACCCAGAGATGCGTTGTCCCCTTCCGCGATCACGTCACTCGGACGCCCTTGGGTCTTCGCCTAGGGTTCTCGAAAATTTTTAACCTCCCCTCTACAATCCCGATCAACATCCTCTAGGTTCCGCGTGTCGGCCGCTGGGGCATTGGCTCCTCGCCGATATTCTCCCGCACACCTTTTTGGTGGTCGGACCCCGAAGAGCCGAGAAACCTAATCGCACTCGACGCGAAGGCGTCGGCAGCGCATCAGGCCACGGCTCCGGAACTGCGATGCAGCTCCGGCTACGGTGCCGATCGTTCCTCTGTCCCGCGGCAATACGTGCCGCTGGCCTCTGCGAGATGGTCTTTCCTCTTCTCAACACGCGGAGGATCGCACGCGCATGACCAAATTTGAAATCGCAGCGACATTACAGACCTTGCAGCACAATGCCGACCAGCCGGACGAGGACGTTGGCTTCAACGGCTTCGGCTCGGGCCCGGTGCCGATTGAGGAGCGTGAGCCGCGCGACGACCCGCGATTGAAGAAGTCTGTGAGCACGGTGCACGTGGTTGAAGTCAGACCCTGCACCGAGATCTCTTTCCTTTGGCGGCCTAGCTTTTTTTGAGAGAGCAGCGCCGCTTCAATCGTCAGCCAGGATCTTCGATGATTGCCCATCAAGCCGCGGTCGCAAGCGTCACGACCCAGTGCGTCCGCAGCAGCATTTCTGATCAACCGGACATCGATGCCGTCGTCAATGCAGCCAATGCAGAACTGATTTCAGGAGGTGGTGTCGCCGGTGCGCTCCACGCCGCGGCAGGGCCTGAACTTGCGGTAGCTGCCGCGCCGTTGGCCCCTCTGACACCGGGGCAGGCTGTCATGACTGCAGCCTTTCGGCTTCCGAACAAGAACGTCAGTCACTGTCTCGGTCCGGTTTACGGCCGAGATGAACCGGCCGAAGCACTGCTTGCAGATTGCTACTTTCAGGCAATCTGGATGGTAGAAGCCAATGCTCTTCGGTCCATCGGCTTCCCGCTCATCTCGACAGGCGCTTTCGGCTACCCTTTGGCTGAGGGCATCGACGTGTCGTTACGAGCGGCGATCCGAGAAGCCGTATATCTCAAGCACTTGCGGCTCATCCGCTTCATCACTGTCGACGCACTTGTCCTTGAGCTTCTTTGTAAAGCCCTCGTGCGTGCCATGGCGAGCGCCGAGAGCGTCGGTTTAGGCAAATCTCATACCCTCACTCATTAGGACTTCAAGGAGAGACGATGCGGCGGGTCGACATCGAACACGGAATATATCGAATCGTCGCGGCCGAGCAGAACGGCTCCGGCCAAGCGATCTTCTGAGGTTCGCGGATTTTCGCTGAGTGACGGATCGCGGGCAAAAAGTAAAAATGGGCCAGGAGATCAACATTGGATAAGGAGTTTGAGATCGGCGAAGTTTTTGCAGATACAAAGTTGCCTCGGCGGGAATAGAAAATCGTCGAGAAGCGCAACGATCGGTATGTGCTGGAGTGCGTCGAAAACTCAAAGGTCAACCGATTTCTTAATGCTGACGCTCTTTCAGATCAGCAGCGCTATAAGAGCCGGCAACAACTGTCTTCCTGTGAAAGGCGTGGCGCATGAGCGTCTATTTCGAAGAATTGGATTATCGCCCGACGCCGATCGGCGCGCTGAGCCTGCGGCGGCGGCGTCAACTGTCGCTCGGTGTCGACGTCTTTGAGATCAAGCTCGGCGACGAGTTTCTCATGTCGAGCCTGTTCACGGCCTCCGAGATCGCGCTGGCCCGGCTGGGTCTCGCGGCGGTCGCTGGCGATAGCCTCGATGTCGTCGTCGGCGGGCTCGGGCTCGGCTACACCGCTCAGGCCGTTCTGGAACACGACGCGGTCGGCTCGCTGATCGTCGTGGAAATGCTGGACGCGGTGATCGACTGGCACCGGACCGAGCTCTTGCCCCTCGGTCCCGAGCTCGTCGCTGATGATCGCTGTCGGCTGGTCCAGGGCGATTTCTTTGCCATAGCCGGCGGCGGAGACGGGTTCGACCCGGATGCGCCTGGGCGCCGTTTCGACGCCATTCTGGTCGACATCGACCACTCGCCCGATGCTCTGCTCGATGATCGCAGCACCAGCTTCTATCGGCCCGAGGGGTTCCGTGCGCTCGCCGTCCATATCAAGCCCGGAGGCATCTTCGGGCTCTGGTCGAACGACAAGCCCGACCAGTCTTTCACCGACCGATTATCGAGCGTCTTCGCCGAGGCCTGGGCGGAACCGGTGACCTTCCACAATCCGTTGCAGGACCGTCCCTTCACGCAGACGGTCTATCTTGCCCGAACCGCCGACACGTCGAACGAGGTGGCATGACGGCAACGCCAGTAACCAGAAACAGCGGACGGCCATTCCCAACTCTCGAGACCTGTCCCGTGTGCCGCTCGCCCGCGCCACGGCCGTTCCTATCAGTGGCTGGGCGGGACTACTGGCGGTGCGATATCTGCGGAGTCCGATTTTTGGATCCATGCCAACATCCGTCACGTGAGGCGGAATACGCCCACTACCTGCATCACGAGAATCATCCGGACGATCCGTGCTACCGCCGCTTCCTGACGAAACTGACTGAGCTGCTCCTTGCGCATTTGCCCGAAGGATCACGCGGCCTCGATTATGGATGCGGGCCGGGTCCAGCGCTGGGTGCAATGCTGGGCGAAGCAGGCCACGAGGTTGCGCTTTTCGACCCCTTCTTTCACCCGGATCCAGCGCCGCTCAATCAAACCTATGACTTCCTCACCTGCACCGAGACGGCCGAGCATTTCCATCGGCCTGCGGAAGAGTTCGACCGGCTCATGGCCCTGGTTCGGCCGGGCGGCTGGCTTGCGATCATGACCTGCTTCCAGACCGACGATGCCCGATTTCGCGACTGGCATTATCGGAAGGATCCCACCCACGTCGTTTTCTACCGCGAGGAGACGATGCGGTATCTGACGGCCTTCCGCAATTGGTCCTGCGACGTGCCCGTCAAGGACGTGGCGCTGATGCGCAGGCCTGCGGAGTCGGGAGGCGCAGAGTGACCACCTGGCTGCATGAACAGCGGCTGGAAGCCGCGCGCGCAGTCATTCGCGACAGCGGTGCCTGCACCGTTCTTGATCTCGGTTGCGGCGATGGTGATCTCCTCACGCGCCTGGCGACGGAGTCGCAGATCGAACGGATTGTTGGCGTCGATCTGTGCCGAGATGCTCTCGGTCGCCTTCGTGTGCGCCTCGACGCGTTGAAAGGGGGAGACACGGCGAAGGTCGATCTCATCCACGGCTCGATGATGGACGGCGGGGCGGCGCTTTCGGGATTCGACTGCGCTATCCTGATCGAGACGATCGAACACGTCGACCCTGAACGGCTTTCGGTCATGGAGCGAGCCGTGTTTGCCGAGATGCGGCCGCAAACCGTCGTGATCACGACGCCAAACGCGGAATTCAATCCGCTGCTCGGCGTGCCGTCTCGCCGGTTTCGCCATCCCGATCACCGTTTCGAGTGGGATCGCGCCAGATTCCGGCGGTGGGCATGCGGTGTCGCTGCGCGAAACGGTTACGACGTGGTCTTCCACGATATTGCAGGCCGTCATCCCGCCCTCGGAGGCGCGAGTCAAATGGCGGTGTTCGACATTGCTGCCTGTTCCGGCGATCAACTCGCCGCCTGAGGATGATTAAACCAGAAGCAACCAGATCGAAGATGACCTCTGCCGAAATCGAAGAACATTCCCGGCTGGGAACCTGCCAGCAGAGCATTCAGACTAATTTGCGGACCATCGGTTCGCGCCTCGATGCTTACGCGCGGGAGATCGAGGAGAACAAGACCGACATGTGGGAGGCGCGGCGCGATCTGGACCACATCGACAAGATCGCAATGCGCCAAGCGATCGAACAAAAAATGCTGTCGGCGGAGGTGCTGCGCGAGCAGCAGCGGAAGCTTCTTAAACTTCGGAAATCGCCTTACTTCGGGCGGTTCGATTTCGCCCGGGAACGGGATGACAAGTCCGGGGCCAAACCGATCTATGTCGGCGTTCACGACTTTCGCGACGAGGAGACCGGCAAGACGATCGTCTACGACTGGCGCGCGCCGGTTTCATCCATGTTCTACGACTATGAGATCGGCCCGGCCCGCTACCAGGCCCCCGGAGGCGAGGTCCGGGGGCGGCTGGAATTGAAGCGTCAGTTCCGCATCCGCGACGGGCGCATGGAGTTCATGTTCGAATCCGGCGTGAACATCGTGGACGACGTGCTGCAGCAGGAGCTGGGGCCGCTCATCCGACGAAGGCATGAAGAATATCGTCGCGACGATCCAGCGCGACCAGAACGCCATCATCCGCGACGCAGAAGCGCACACGCTCATCATTCAGGGCGTGGCGGGTTCCGGCAAAACCTCCATTGCCCTGCATCGCATTGCCTTTCTGCTCTACCGCTTCAAGGACACGTTGAGCTCGAAGGACATCCTGATCATCTCGCCCAATCGGGTCTTTGCCGACTACATCGGCAACGTGCTGCCCGAACTGGGAGAGGAGCAGGTCGGCGAAATCAGGATGGAGACGCTGGCCGATGATCTGCTCGAAGGCAAATACCGCTTCCGGACCTTTTTCGAGCAGACAGGCCTATGTCGCGCAACAGGGACATGCCAACGCGCACCAGACCTGTCTGGCCCATCTCGCCCGCGACGTCGCCTACGCCGACGAGGCAAGCGATGACGTCCTGCCCTCGCGGCTCAGGCTTTGGCTGCGAAGGGCCTTCGTCTTGGCCGACGGTGTCGAGACACTCGCCGCATCAACGATCGCCGCCAAGCGCCGTGCGCTGGAGCGAAGTCTCGACGCTATCCTGGCCACGTCGTCCTCCTGCGATCTCGCCCGCGCTATCCAGCACAAGTTCCGGCGTGCCCGCGATCAGCTTCTCACCTTCGCCTTCTGGCCCGGCATGGTCGAAGCGACCAACAAAGCGTTTTTGGTTTTACGCGGCCAGCCTCTCGAACTGAAGCGGCTGATGAAGTGGAGCGCCGAATGGCGCCGGAGGGGATTGTAGAAGCCGTCGATGTAACGGCCGATGGCGGCGTTCGCCTTCGCCCGGCTCAGGACACTTGTGGAGACCAGCGCTTCGAGAATGTCGGTCCAGATCCGGCGACGCGACCATCGGTTTAGGGGGGTGTAGCCAGGCCGTCTTCGCTCGGACGATCCTGCCAGCGGCTGCCGACCTTGATCACATGCAGGATGCCGCTGATCACGCGCCGGTCGTCGATCCGCCGTGCACCCGGCTGGTTCTTCGGCATATGAGGTTCTATCGCTGCCCGTGCCTCGTCGTTAGCCAGAAAGTCGCGCCATCAGAGCCCCCGTTGCCTGCACTCAAAGGAGACTGATTTGCTACCTCAAACAGTCTGATCGAGCCACCTCTCCCTAACTCGTTCAATATGCACTCTCAAGCTGACATTCCCTCAGTCAGTCCGCTCGAAGCCAGGATGGAAGATTTCCGCCACCACTTTCGTTTTTTGAGTTGATCTCGCATCTGCGAAATGGCACCAGTGGTAGGCACGGACCCATTCAGTTGGGTGGCTATGCTGGGCGCCGATCCCCCAGCCAATCCCAACAGCGGATCGCTACACCCTGGCCCGTCTTAGAGCGGCGCGCTCGATACGCTTATCAAGCAAAAAGTCATCATGAATTTTGAAACGCTCCGCCGCGAGTGGTTCGGGAACGTCCGCGGCGATCTCCTCGCCGGGATCGTCGTCGCCCTAGCTCTCATTCCCGAAGCCATCGCCTTTTCCATCATCGCCGGCGTCGACCCGAAGGTCGGCCTCTACGCCTCCTTCTCCATCGCCGTGCTGATCTCCTTCTTCGGCGGCCGCCCCGGGATGATCTCCGCTGCCACCGCTGCCACCGCAGTCCTGATGATCACGCTGGTCCGCGACCACGGCCTCGAATATCTGCTCGCCCGGAGCGTGTCAACGAATGTGAGACAGCCGGAGCGATAGATTAAGCTTGGAGTTGGAGCTTGTTGTTGGGCGGATTGATCCAGACGG
>NZ_JAZHLJ010000008.1:0-123698 GCF_036549495.1 Aurantimonas sp. C2-5-R2 | reverse complement strand
ACCACGCCGACGAAGACGCGCAGATCCTCGGCCTTGGCATTGTCCAGCGCCGCCTGACGGGTCTTCGCCTGCTCCTGGTCGATCCGCGCTGCCGCAGCCTCGCTCTCCAGACGCTCACGCTCGATCGCCGCCTGCTTGAAGCTCTCCACTGCAACAGCCATCGCGCCGATCTCATCCTTGCGGTCCTGCCCCTCGACCACGATCGACTTGTCGCCCTTGGCGAGTCGGTCCATCAGAGCAGTCATCCGGTCGATCGGAGTGGCAATAGCACGCGACAGAAGCCAGCCAACCAAAACGGCGAGCGAGGCCGCCGCGATGCTGCCGATCAGCAACGCAAGCTGCATGCTGGATTTGGCGCTGTACTGTTCGGCGGACCTGTCGGCCTGGCGCTGTCCCTCGGCGTCATGGAAGGCCTCCATTGCGTCACGAAAAAGTTGCAGATTCTTGCCTTTACCTTCGCTGAAGTCGGCGATGGCCTGACCGAGCGTCAAAGGATTGCGGGCCATGGCAACGCGCTTGTCCTGGCCGGCCATCAATGTCGTGCCCTTCTCCCGGATCTCGGCGAGCCTTTGCTTTTGGCCGCGATCGGTGACCACCGCGTCGAGCTGCTGCAGGCTGTTCTGAAAATTCGTCCGCTCGACTTCGATTTGCTCGAGCCGGGCCGGAGCCTGATGGAGAAGATAGCCGCGCAGCGCGACGATTTGTTCGAGCAAGGCCGGCTCCAGTTGGGCCGCGATTCTCATGGTCTTCGCGCTCTCTTCTTGGGCGAGCGTCGCCTCCTCAAGCTTCCAGATATTGAATTGAACAACGCCGCTGAGGTCAACGACAGCCAGCATGATCACCAGAAAGCCGGCAATAAGCTTCCGGCTGATTTTCATATTCGCGACGCGCATTCCGTTTCTTTCATACAATGCTGGATTCCGGCTGGAGCGCGCGGTTCGCATGAGAAACCGGGCGTCTATACCGTCAAAAGTCCGCTCTATTCCGGGGGAGGCAGTCATTGCCATCGGATTTTGCCGACGGTGTTCCTTGCCGGCATCCCGGACCATCGACAAAAATGCTTACGAATTCGTTCTTACCCGCGAGCGCAGTCGCTTTTCGGCCAACAATTCGCCACGAAAATAAATAGCTGCCGAACTTAATATAACGCCGCTTTACGAAGAAATGTGACGCTTCGGATGCCGCAATCGTTATTTCCCGACTGCCGTATCCGCATTGTTTAGCGTATCGGACCGCACAACAGCGGGAATCGCTTCTTTGCCTATACGCGAATCGGCGTCGTCCACCATGCGTTCGAAACATGCCCTGATCTGATTCTTCCCCCTGCGGCAAGAAGCCGCAAGGGAATCACCTTGCGCCAAGGCCACGCAAATCGCGGTCGACAGCATGCAGCCGGTGCCGCGAATCGCGACCGGGCGACGCGGCGAGGCGAAGCGATCCGGCGTGTCGCCGCCGGACTGAAACAGCAGATCCACCGCGCCGTCGCCTTGATCATGGCCGCCCTTGACGAGCACTGCCTTTGTGCCGGCCCCAAGGAGGACGCCCGCCTGCTCCGCGATTGTGGCCGGAGGCTCGGCGTCCAAGATCGCCGCCGCCAGAATTTGAAGCTCGGGCAGATTCGGCGTCAGCAAGGTCGCCAGCGGGAGTATCCGCTCGATGAAAACCGCCATCGCCGCATCGTCGAGAAGCCGGCGGCCGGAACTCGACGACACGACCGGATCGATAACGACGGGCAGGTCAGTGTATTCAGTCAGCGCCGAGGCGACCGCTTCGACGGTGGCCGCCGAGCCGAGCATACCGATCTTGATGGCGCCGACTGCCCCATCCTCCAGCGCCAGCCGGATCTGCTCGCGCAGAATGTCCAACGGAACCGGATGGATGGCGGTCACCTGACGGTCGGATTGCGCCGTCACCGCCGAGAGTGCAAACCGCAGCGTGGCGCCAAGGTCATGCGCGGCGCGAATGTCGGCGGCGATCCCGGCCCCGCCGGAGGAATCCGAGCCGGCGATCGCCAGCACCACAGGCGAGGCGCTCAAGCGCTGTCCGTCCCTGCCGCTTCGGGCTCTCCGCCCGCGCGCCAGCGCCGGGTCGCAGCGATCCATTCGCGGGTCCGCCCCTCCGGGTCGGCGTTTCGGGTGATGTCGGTAACGACGGCGGCGCTGTCGGCACCATTCTCGAACACCTCACCGAGCCGCGCGACAGTGAGGCCGCCGATCGCGACCAGTGGTATGTCGCCGATCGCCGCGCGCCAGGCGGCGAGCTTTGCCGGGGTCTGCGGCGCCCAATTCATCGCCTTCAGAATGGTCGGCCAGATTGGGCCGAGCGCGACATAGTCGGGCTCGGCCGCAAGCGCGGTTGCAAGCTCGACCCGGTCATGGGTCGACAGGCCGAGCTTCAGCCCGGCGCGGCGGATGGCGGCACGATCGGCATCGGCCAGATCCTCCTGCCCGAGATGGACGACATCGCAGCCCTCCTCGATCGCCAGGCGCCAGTGGTCGTTGACCACGAGCTGGCAGGCATTGGCCTCGCACACGTCCCTTGCGCGGCGAATTTCGGCGCGCAGCCGCCGCGCGTCCATCGCCTTGGCTCGCAATTGCACCAGTCTGACGCCAAGCGGCACCAGCCGCTCGACCCAGTCGGCGTCGTCGACGATCAGGTAAAACGGATCGAGCCCGATCCGCGTGCCCCCATCCATTGTCGCGCTCATGCCAGCAGCGCCCTGCCCAGCACCGGCGTCGACGGCGCGGCCATGTCGCGCGGCTCCAGCGCGCCCGCCTCGTAGCCGAGTCGCCCGGCCTCGACCGCCAGCGCGAAGGCGCGCGCCATCGCGACCGGATCGCCGGCCTTGGCGATTGCGGTGTTGAGGAGGACGCCGTCGAAGCCGAGTTCCATCGCCTCGGCCGCATGCGAGGGCACGCCGAGACCGGCGTCGACGATCAGCGTCACCTCCGGAAAATGCGCCCTGAGGCTGCGCAGCCCATAGCGGTTGTTGAGGCCCCTGGCCGAGCCGATCGGTGCGCCCCAGGGCATGAGGACGCGGCATCCGGCTTCGATCAAGCGTTCGGCGGCGACGAGGTCCTCGGTCGTATAAGGCAAGACCTCGAACCCCTCGGCGACGAGGATTCGCGCCGCGTCGACCAAGCCGAAGAGATCGGGCTGCAGCGTGTCGGCCTCGCCGATCACCTCCAGCTTGACCAGCGTGGTGTCGAAGATCTCGCGGCCCATCTGCGCGGTCGTCACCGCGTCCTTCACCGTATGGCAGCCAGCCGTATTGGGCAGCACCTGCACGCCGAGATCGCGGATCAGGTCCCAGAATCCCTGCCCGGCCTTCGCTCCGGCACTCTCGCGGCGGAGCGAGACGGTGACGAGTTCCGCCCCGGAAGCGCGCACGGCGTCGGCCATGATCGCCGGCGACGGATAGAGCGCGGTGCCGAGCATCAGCCGCGAGGCGTGGTGGCGTCCGTAAATGTCCATCGACAATCTCCTAGCCTCCCTGCATGGGCGCGACGATTTCGATCGCATCGCCGTCGACGACCGGTGTCGCCGGTCGGTCCTCTTTCGCCACGAAATCACAATTGCGCGCGGTGGCGACGACCGCGTCCGCCAGCCCGAGTTCGACCAGAAGAGCATCGAGTGTCGTCGCCGCGACCTCGCGCGCCTCGCCGTTCAGCTTGATCGTCACGCCGCAACCCTCCCGCTCTTGCCGAGGGCGAGATCGGCCGCCCGCCCCGCGACATCCGGCGCCAGCAGAAATCCGTGGCGGTAAAGACCGTTGACCGAGATCACCCGTCCCTGCCGCGTCACCCGTGGCAGGTTGTCGGGAAAGGCCGGCCGAATCCCGACGCCGGTCTCGAGGATCTCCGCCTCGGCGAAAGCCGGGTGCAGCGCGTAGGCGGCCGACAAAAGCTCGACCGCCGAGCGCAGCGTGATCGCGCCCCGGTTTTCGCTCTCGATCATCGTCGCGCCGACCATGAAGATGCCGTCCACACGCGGCACGACGTAAATCGGCTGACGCGGATGCAGGAGACGGACCGGCCGCGACAGCGCCACCTCGCCCGTCCGCAGCAGCACCATTTCGCCGCGCACGCCGCGCAGCTCCGGCAAGGTCTCGCGGGCGGCAAAACCACGGCAGTCGATAACCGTTTCGAAGCCCGCGGACGCAGCGCGCCCGTCCTCACCGAAATGGAATGCGGCCCCCATCCCCTCCAGCCGCCGGGCCAGCGCCTTCAAGGCGCAGCGCGGGCACAGATGCGCCTCTTCGGCAAACAGCAGCCCTGCCTGGAACCGCCCGGCGAGGCTGGGCTCGAGCTCGGCGATCTCCTCGGCCCCGACACGGTCGAAATGGTCGGTGCGCCGGGCAAAACAGTCGAGCTCCGCCCGGTCGCGCGGCGGCGCCAGGACCAGGCTGCCCTGCCGCGCCACACCGGGGACGCGGGCCGCCCACCAGTCGGCGGCGCCGGCGCCGAGCCGGACCACCTCGGGCTCGGCGCTTTCGCGCTCGCACCACGGCGCCAGCATGGCGCCGGCGAGACGCGACGCCGCGCCCTCCCCGATGGCGGCGCCACGCTCGAACACCGTCACCGAAGCACCCCGCTCGGCGAGCACGGTGGCGGAGGCCAGCCCCGCGACACCGGCGCCGAGAACCGCGATCTGCATCGGCCTACTCCGCCGCTTCGCCGGCCGCGTTCGCCGGCATATAAAGATCGCCGCCCTCACGGTATTTGCGGGCCATCTCCTCCATCCCCTCTTTCTGCGCCTCGGCGCGGATATCGTGGGAGATCTTCATGGAGCAGAATTTCGGGCCGCACATGGAGCAGAAATGCGCCGTCTTGTGCGCCTCCTTGGGCAGCGTCTCGTCGTGCAGCGAGCGCGCCGTTTCCGGATCCAGCGAGAGGTTGAACTGGTCCTCCCAGCGAAACTCGAATCGGGCCCGCGACAGCGCGTCGTCGCGCAGCTGCGAGGCCGGGTGGCCCTTGGCGAGATCGGCGGCGTGGGCGGCGATCTTGTAGGTGATCACCCCGACCTTGACGTCGTCGCGGTCGGGCAGGCCCAGATGCTCCTTGGGCGTTACGTAGCAGAGCATGGCCGTGCCGAACCAGCCGATCATCGCCGCGCCGATGCCGCTGGTGATGTGGTCGTAGCCCGGCGCGATGTCGGTCACCAAGGGCCCGAGCGTATAGAACGGGGCCTCGCCGCAGACCTTCATCTGCAGATCGACATTTTCCTTGATCTTGTGCATCGGGACGTGCCCCGGACCCTCGATCATCACCTGGCAGTCCTTGGCCCAGGCGATCTGCGTCAGTTCGCCGAGCGTTTCCAGTTCGGCGAACTGTGCCTTGTCGTTGGCGTCGGCGATCGAGCCGGGACGCAGGCCGTCACCGAGCGAGAAAGACACGTCGTACATCCGGCAGATGTCGCAGATTTCCTCGAAATGCTCGTAGAGGAAGCTCTCCTTGTGGTGGTGCAGGCACCATTTGGCCATGATCGAGCCGCCGCGAGAGACGATGCCGGTGACCCGCTCGACGGTGAGCGGGATGTGACGCAGCCGCACGCCGGCATGGATGGTGAAATAGTCGACACCCTGCTCGGCCTGCTCGATCAGCGTGTCGCGATAGACCTCCCAGGTTAGATTCTCGGCGATGCCGTCGACCTTCTCCAGCGCCTGGTAGAGCGGCACGGTGCCGATCGGCACCGGCGCGTTGCGGATGATCCACTCGCGAATGTCGTGGATATTGCGGCCGGTCGACAAATCCATGACCGTATCGGCGCCCCAGCGGATCGACCAGACCATCTTCTCGACCTCTTCGGCCATCGACGAGGTCACGGCCGAATTGCCGATATTGGCGTTGATCTTGACCAGGAAATTGCGCCCGATCGCCATCGGCTCGAGTTCGGGATGGTTGATGTTGGCAGGAATGATCGCCCGGCCCGACGCCACCTCGTCGCGCACCCATTCGGGGGTGATGAAATCGGGGATGGTGGCGGAAAAGGGATGACCGTCCCGCTCCAGCTGGGCCTTGGCCTGCTCGCGCCCGAGATTCTCGCGGATCGCGACGAACTCCATTTCCGGAGTGACGATGCCGGCGCGGGCATAGGCGATCTGGGTGACGGCCTTGCCGCTCTTCGCCCGCAGCGGTGCATGGGAGACAGGAAAGGTCGGAACGCGCTTGGCGTCGGAGGTAACGCCATTGTCTTCCGGCCGGACCACCCGGCCGGCATAGTCCTCGACGTCTCCGGCCGCGAGCGTCCAATCGCGCCGCTTGCGGGGAAGGCCGGCGGCGATATCGGTTGTTGCCGTGTCGTCCGTATAGGGACCGGAGGAATCATAGACAGTGACCGGCGGCTCGCCGGCGGTCGGATGCACGGAGATCTCGCGCATCGGGACGCGGACTTCGGGGTGGAGCGTACCGGCGCGCCAGATCTTGCGGGATGCTGGCAGCGGGCCGCTGGTCACGGTGGGGGCAATAACGGTGGGAGTCTGGGCGTTCATAGGCTCTCCTGTTCGACAAGGAGATCCAGTTCCGCGGTTTGGGTAAGATTGGGCCGCTTCACACCGGGGGTTTCCCGATGCCTCTTCCCCGATTGTCGTCGCCAGAGAACGCGCCGCGTAGGCGGCGGGTCGTCAAAGGGGAAAACGGATCGGGAAGCGGCTCACTCCATCCCTACGCCAGTGTCAACTGGATCAGGTTCGTAGGGTCGCCGCGCGCTTCTTGAGCCGTCGGCCTCTCAGTTCCTTGCCGGAACTCCCCTTGGACGAGCAAACGCTATCAATTCAGCGGCCAAAGTCAACGGCGATCTGCGCCGACCCGGAGACCGGACCGCCAAATGTCGTGAAAGCACCGCGGAAGCGCCTATTCCTTCACCGCGCCGGTCATCGACGAGACGTAATAGTCGACGAAGAAGGAGTAGAGGATGACGACGGGGAGCGAGCCGAGCAGAGCCCCGGCCATCAGCGCCCCCCATTCGTAGATGTCGCCGCGCACAAGCTCGGTCAGCACGCCGACCGGGATTGTCTTGTTCTCCGACGAGGAGATGAAGGTCAGCGCGTAGATGAACTCGTTCCAGGACAGCGTGAAGGCGAAGATGCCGGCGGAGATCAGGCCGGGCACGGCCAAAGGCAGTACCACCTTGGTCAGGATCTGCCAGCGCGTCGCCCCGTCCACCAGCGCGCTCTCTTCCAGCTCGAAGGGGATGGTGCGGAAATAGCCCATCAGCAGCCAGGTGCAGAACGGGATGAGGAAGGTCGGATAGGTCAGGATCAGCGCCAGCCGGGAATCGAAGATGCCGACATTGAAAACGATGAAGGCGAGCGGAATGAACAGGATCGACGGCGGCACGAGATAAGCGAGAAAGATCAACAGACCGGTGACCCGCGCGCCGGTGAAGCGCACCCGTTCGATCGCGTAGGCGGCGAAGACCGAGGCGGCCAGCGCAATCGCCGTCGAGGCAACGGAGACCAGCATGGTGTTCCACAGCCAGCCCGGATAGGAGGTCTCGAAGAGCAGGAAGCGGATATGCTCGAGCGTCGGCTTGACCACCCAGAACGGGCTATAGTCGGTATAGTTGGTCAGCTGGTGGTTCGGTTTTACCGCCGTGATCGCCATCCAGTAGAATGGGAACAGCAGCACGAACACGAACACCGCCAAGGGCAGATAGACCACGAGGATGCGGCGCGGCAGCGAGTTGAACTGCTGCATGCCTTCGGTGTCGTCATGCACGGCGACGGTGCGGCCGGGAAGCGTTTCTTGGCTCACGGGGTCATATCTCCTCAATCGGCCGCGCCCTGCTGCCATTTGCGTCGCTGCAGCCCGAAGAACGAGAACAGGATCGCGGCGAGCAGGAAAGGAATCATGGCGACGGCGATCGCCGCGCCCTCACCGAGCTGGCCGCCGGGAATGGCGCGCTGGAACGAGAGCGTCGCCATCAGATGCGTCGCGTTGACCGGGCCGCCGCGCGTCAAGACGTAGATCAGCTGGAAATCGGTGAAGGTGAACAGCACCGAGAAGGTCATCACCACGGCGATGATCGGCGTCAGCAGCGGCAGGGTGATCTTGGTGAAACGCTGCCACGGCGTCGCGCCGTCGAGCGCCGCGGCCTCGTTCAGCGATTGCGGGATCGTCTGCAGCCCCGCGAGCAGCGAGATCGCCACGAACGGAATGCCGCGCCAGACATTGGCCGCGATGACCGAGGCGCGGGCCTTGTTCGGATCGCCGAGGAAGTTGATCGGCGTGTCGATCCAGCCCCACTGCATGAGCACCCAGGAAATGATCGAGAACTGTGAATCGTAGATCCACCAGAAGGCTAGCGCCGACAGGACTGTCGGCACCACCCAGGGCAGCAGGATGATCGCTCGGAAGAAGTTCTTGAACGGCAGGCGCTCGTTGAGGATCAGGGCCAGCCAAAGGCCGAGCACGAACTTCAGCACCGAGGCGACGAAGGTGTAGAGGACGGTGTTGTAGACCGACAGCCAGAACACCGGATCGTCGAACAGCCAGGCGTAGTTTTCCAGACCGACGAAGACGCCGGTGCGACCGATGGTCGTATCGGTAAAGCCCAGCCAGACGCCGAGCCCGAGCGGATAGGTGAGGAAGAACAGCAAGAAGATCGCCGCCGGCAGCATGAACAGCAGCCCGAGGCCGTTCCGGCTTTGCACGAACCGGCGCAGGATGGATGGCCGCGGTACCGCCTGGACGCTCGACATCGCTTGCTCGTTCCTCTTTTGCTGCCCGGCCCACGGGATCGGGTAAATCACGCCACATCGCTGCGGTCTTGATGGTCGAAAACGCCAAGGGGCGCCAGCGATCGCCGGCGCCCCTCGTTTGGTTAGCGGTAGTAGCGGGCGATACGCCGCTCGGCGTTGGCGATCGCCTCTTCGGCCGTCCGTTGACCGGTGACCGCCTCCGCAAACATGTCGACGACCACATAGTCGGCCATCACGCCGGCCGACGAGGGTCCGAGCGGCCCGGCAAAGCCGTTCGGGCGCAAGCTCGCCGACGCCTTGGAATAGGGCTCGTGGATCGGGTCCGAGGTCCAGATCGGATTGTCGGCGAACGCCTTCAACGGCTGGCAGCAATAGGCGCTGGCACCCTGAATCCAGGCGTTCATCTGATCGGGCTGGTACATGAAGGCGATGTAGGCCTTGGCCGCCTCCGGGTATTTGGTGTGCTTGAAGACGTTGATCGTCGAGGTCTGGTGCAGTTCCACCGACTTGCCGACCGGACCGATCGGCAGGTTGGTCGTGCGCATGTCCTCGGCGATCTCCGCCATCGCGGGGTCTTTCTTGGCGGCGTAGTAGAGTGAGACTCCGTTTGCCGTCAGCGAGATCTGTCCGGCCAGAAAGGCGCGGTTGTTGTTGATGTCGAGCCAGCTCTCGGTGCCCGGGATGAAGGTCGCGTAGAGCGCCTTGGCGTATTCGATCGCGGCTTTGGTCTCGGGGCTGTCGATCGCCGGCTTACCACTCTCGTCGACGGTCATGCCGCCATGGCTCCACAACAGCCAGTGCGCGTAGTTGTTGCCGTCGCCGACGGCCTTGCCGTGCGGGAATCCGGCGGGCGTGCCCTTGGCCTGCATCGCTTTGCAAAGCTCGAGGAAGCCGTCGGTATCTTGCGGGAACTCGTCGAACCCGGCCGCCTTCATATGGCTGTCGCGATAGCAGATGGCGTTGCCGATCGCGGTCAGCGGGACGGCGATGAACTTGTCGCCCTGCTTGGCGTAGCCTTCCAGGCCCTCGTACCAGCCGCCGCTCTGCTCGCCGAGCGCGGTGGCGACGTCGGTGACGTCGACGAGCTTGTCGGGATACTGGAACGGATCGTCGAACCAGCTCATCACCATATCGGGGCCGGAGCCGACATTGGCCGCGACGGCCGCCTTGGGACGCACGTCCTCCCAGCTTTCCTGGTCGATCTGGACCTCGACGCCGGTCGCCTCGGTAAACGCCTTGGTGTTGGCGTTCCAGGCTTCTTCCTCACCGGACACGAACGGCACCCAGCGAAGCAGCCTGAGACTTGCGCCCTCTTCCGGCTTGAATTCCGGCATGGCCCCTTGCGCGAAGGCGCGGCCATTTCCGAGCATTCCGCCGAATGCCGCGCTCGCCGCGAGGCCCGCCGTACCCTGTAGAAGTGTTCTGCGATTGATCGTCATTGCTATCTCCTCCTCTTGAGCGGAAGCGCTCCCTGCACTCTCCGTCGGCGGCCTCCCGCTGCCGCGACGGTCTGTCTGGCTTAGTCTCTCATTGTTGGCATCGACAGGCCGCTTAGGCCAGACGCGTGCCGACTGAGATCACTCCGAGACGCGCGCCCCGGACTTGGCGTCGAACAGATGCACCGCGTTCGGGTCGATCGACACCCGCAGCTCGTCTCCCGGCCCTTCGGAAATGCGCTCACGGAAGACGCAGATTATCTCGGTCTGGCCAAGCTTGGCGATGACGTGGGTCTCGGAGCCTGTCGGCTCAACCACCTCGACCTTGAGCGGCACGTCACCGCCGAGGCTCATCCCCTCCGGTCGCACGCCGTAGATCGTCTCGCGTCCAGGCTCGACCTTGCCCGGCCGCGCGATCGGCAGTCGATGTCCATCGCCCGTGACGAAATATGTTCGGTCGTCCGGATCGGCCGCGCCGGTCACCATGTTCATCGCCGGCGAGCCGATGAAACCAGCGACGAAAAGATTGTCGGGACGGTCGTAGAGCTCCAGCGGCGTGCCGACCTGCTCGACGATCCCGTCGTGCATGACGACGATCTTGTCGGCCATGGTCATCGCCTCGATCTGGTCGTGGGTGACGTAGACGGTGGTGGTCTTCAGGCGCTGGTGGAGATTCTTCATCTCGGAGCGCATCGAGACGCGCAGCTTGGCGTCGAGATTCGACAGCGGCTCGTCGAACAGGAACACCTGCGGCTCGCGCACGATCGCCCGCCCCATGGCGACGCGCTGGCGTTGGCCGCCGGAAAGCTGGCGCGGATAACGGTCGAGCAGATGGGTCAGGCCGAGGATTTCGGCGGCGGGCTTGACCCGGGCTTCGATCTCGTTCTTCGAGGCACCCTTCAGCATCAACGAAAACGCCATGTTCTCCGCCACGGAGATGTGCGGGTAGAGCGCATAGTTCTGGAAGACCATGGCGATATCGCGGTCCTTCGGCGGCAAGGCATTGACCACCCGGTCGCCGATCAGGATCTCACCGGAAGAGATGTGCTCCAGCCCCGCGAGCATGCGCAGCAGTGTCGACTTGCCGCAGCCCGACGGGCCCACCAGCACGACGAACTGCCCCTCCTCGATATCGATCGAGACGCCATGCAGCACTTCCACCGGACCGAACGCCTTGCGCACGTCCCGGAACGTCACCGATGCCATTCGCTTCCCCACAATGGATTCTTTTCGTTGCCGGCATACTGTCCGCTTCGGCCACACAACGCAATCGGGCCTGTCGCCTTTCGTATACCTTAATTGCAAAACGCTACGATCTGCGGGCTTTTGCAAGCGATTTTTGTCGATCAGCGTCCGGTGATCGAAGAATCCACTGTCGACCCCGCCGGGGCATCCCGTCAATGGCGGATTCCCGTTTGCCGTGCGGGATCAGCCGGCCGTTGCCGGGCCAGAGCCTCGAACGGCGAGAAAACCAATGTCGTAGCTGTCATATTGCCGGATCGCCGGACTTTTCGCGAAGCCGGCCGGGCGCCAGACTCAGCGCTCGGCGAACTGGGCAGCGCCGAGATATTGGTCGATCAGCGCGGCCACCTTGGCGTCGCGTTCCTTGCCTTTTTCGCCGCCCATCACGACGACGATGATCCGGCGTCCGCCGCGCTTGGCGGTCGCGACGAGGTGGAAGCCTGCGTCGCGGATATAGCCGGTCTTCAAACCGTCGACGCCAGGCACCTTGCCGAGAAGCTTGTTCGTCGCCTTGAAGCTCTTGCCGCCATATTCGAACTCGGTCACGCTGAACAGCGGCGCATACTGGGGAAAGCGCGACAGCAAGGCGCGGCCGAGCGTCGCCATGTCGCGCGCCGTGGAGATCTGGCGCGGATCGGGCAGGCCGGAGGCGTTGGCGAATTGCGTCCGGCTCATGCCGAGGGAGCGGGCCTTCGCCGTCATCGCCGCCGCGAAACCATCTTCCGAGCCGCCGAGGTTTTCCGCGATGACGGTCGCGACGTCGTTGGCCGACTTCACCGCGATCGCCTGGGCGGCGTCGCGGACGCGGATCGTCGATCCTGCTTTGAGGCCGATCTTGGCCGGCGGCTTCGACGCCGCGTTCTCGGTGACGACAAGCTCGCTGTCGAGCGAGAGGCGACCCTCGCCGATCGTCTCGAACAGCAAATAGAGCGTCATCATCTTGGTCAGCGAGGCCGGATAGCGCAGGCCGTCGGCCGCCTCCTCGTAGAGCGTGCGGCCGCTGGCGTAATCAAGGACCAGCGTGGACTGCCCGCGGATCTCCGCTTCGCCGGCGAGGGCACTGGCCGCGCGTGGCCCACTCGCTGACATCAAGCCGGCGGTCGTCAGCTCCGTCGACTGGCAGGCGACGAGCGACAGCGCGAGGAGCGCGGCGATCGTCGCTTTGAAGGGCGCGACAAGGCCGGGCCGGGCGAAAAGGCGGAACGTCACTGGGGCGGGGCTCTCGATTGGCTTGCCGGGAGCTAGTTGGCCACGGCGCTGTCTGTCAAACTAACCCTGCGATCTTGAATCTTGTTTAACGACCAATGTGTTGCGGAGGGCACATTGGAGCGACGAGCGCCGGGACGTGTCTTGTCCCATCTCGGGCTCGTCGCGCCGGATCGACAGGGCCGGATCGACAGGGCCGGGCGAACGGGCCATTCTTGGTTGATAGAAAAGTCTGGACCGCCGATGACCGACGCCGAAATTTCCGTCAGCCTCTATTGCGACATCGCCTGCCAGCTGGGCGAGGGTCCGACTTACGATCCGGCGACCGGCACGGCGTGGTGGTTCGACATCGAGGGCCGATCCCTGCTGGAAAAAGGCGGAGACGCGGCGGAAGCGACCGTCCATCCCCTGCCTTTCATGGCGAGCGCCCTCGCCGTCGTCGATGCCGAGCGCCAGCTGATCGCGGCGGAGGATGGCCTTTATCTTCGCGAGACGGCGACCGGGCGGCTGTCGCTGCATCGGCCGCTGGAGGCCGACAATGCGGCGACGCGCTCGAACGACGGCCGCGTCCATCCGTCCGGCGCGCTGTGGATCGGCACCATGGGCAAGGCGCACGAGAAGGGCGCCGGCGCGATCTACTGGTATCGCGGCGGCGAATTGCGGACGCTCTATTCCAACGTCACGATCCCGAATGCGATCTGCTTTTCGCCCGACGGGCGCCTCGCCTATTTCACCGACACCGCCATCAACCGTCTGATGCGCGTCGCCGTCGATCCGAAAACCGGCTTGCCCACCGCCGAGCCCACCCTGTTCTTCGACCAGCGCGGCGGCAAGGGTGGGCTCGACGGCGCGATCTGCGATGCCGACGGTGTGATCTGGAACGCGCGCTGGGGCAATGGAACGGTCGACGCCTATTCGCCGGAGGGGACGCGCCTCCGCACGATCGCAATCGACGCCCGGCAGGTCACCTGCCCCTGCTTCGTCGGCCCGAAACTCGACCGGATGATCGTCACCTCGGCCTGGTCCGGCCTCTCGGAAAAATCGCGTAAGAATGACCCGCATGCCGGCACGTCCTTCCTCATCGACCTTCCGGTGCGGGGCCGCCCTGAACCCAAAGTCCTGCTATGACGAAGCGATGGGTCGACACTGCTCGTCGTTAGGGGAGCAGACCGACGATTGACCGCGTAAGGTCAGACGCCGCGCTTCGTCCTCATCCGCTGGCTTTCCTCCAGCGCGGCAAAGCCGTAAGAGGGCCTTGGCAATAGGTGCGGAGGCGCCGACGCGACGGTGTCTTAGCGCGTCTGTACGGAAAACAGGGAGGAAGCGGTGAACCAGCAGTTCAAGTTCGACAACGCGGCGAGCGGTTCGACGATCCAGATCGCCGGCCGGTGGGCCGCTGCGGATTCGGGCGAAACCATCGATGTGATCGCCCCATCGACCGGCGAAGTCGTGGCGAAGATCGCCGCTGGCGGCGAGGCCGAGATCGACCGCGCCGTCGCCGCCGCGCGCGAGGCTTTCGAGCGCGGAGCCTGGGGCCGGCTCTCGGCGGTCGATCGCGGCCGGCTGCTGATGAAGTTCTCCCTGCTCATCGCTGAAAACGCCGAGGAACTGGCGCAGCTGGAAGCGCTCGACTGCGGCAAGCCGATGAAACAGGCGCGGGCCGACATCGCCGCCTGCGCCCGATATTTCGAGTTCTACGCCGGCGCCGCGGACAAGGTACATGGCGAGACGCTGCCCTTCATGAACGGCTACACCGTCATGACCCTGCGCGAGGCCAAGGGCGTCACCGGCCATATCATCGCCTGGAATTACCCGGCGCAGATGTATGGCCGGACTATCGGCGCGTCGCTCGCGATGGGCAACGCGACAGTCATCAAGCCGGCCGAGGAAGCCTGCCTGACGCCGATCCGCCTGACCCAGCTGGCGCTCGAGGCCGGCCTGCCGGAGGGCGCGATCAATCTCGTCACCGGCTATGGCGAAAAGGCTGGCGCGGCGCTGTCCGCCCATCCCGGCATCGACTTCATGTCATTCACCGGCTCGCCCCAGGTCGGCACGCTGATCCAGCAGGCGTGCGCCATCAACAATGTCGGCTGCACCATGGAGCTCGGCGGCAAGTCTCCGCAGATCCTCTTCGACGACGCCGATCTCGACAAGGCGCTGCCGTTCATCTCCGGCGCGATCGTCCAGAATGGCGGCCAGACCTGCTCGGCCGGCAGCCGGCTGCTCATCCACAGACCGATCCTCGACAAGGTACTGGAGCGGGTGACGGCGAAGTTCGAGAGCCTTGTCGCCGCGCCCCATGACGAAGACGCCGATCTCGGCGCCCTGGTCAGCGCCAAGCAGAAGGCGCGCGTCCAGTCCTTCCTCGATCACGCGGCCGAAACCGGCATCAAGACGCTGGCGACCGGCCGGATCTCGCCGAACGCGCCGGCCGGCGGCTTTTATGTCGCGCCGCGCGTTCTCGGGCTGGTTCCGCCCGAGCATCGCCTGGCCCGCGAGGAGGTGTTCGGCCCTGTGCTTGCCGTCTCCACCTTCGAGGACGAGGCGGATGCCGTCCGCATCGCAAACGGCACCGACTACGGCCTTGTCGCCGGAATCTGGACGAATGCCGGCGACCGGCAGATGCGCATGGCCCGAAAGGTCCGCGCCGGCCAGGTCTACGTCAACGGCTATGGGGCCGGCGGCGGCATCGAACTTCCCTTCGGCGGAGTGAAGAAATCCGGCCACGGCCGCGAGAAGGGTTTCGAGGCCCTCTACGAGTTTTCGGAATTGAAGACGGTCGTGTTCAACCACGGCGAATAGATAGACGATCGATCGGGAGGATCATTCATGCGTCTGGCCAACAAGCGCGCCCTCGTCACGGGTGGCGGCTCCGGTTTCGGCGAAGGCATCGCCAGGGCCTTTGCGAAGGAGGGCGCGAAGGTCGCCGTGCTCGACATCAACGAGGCAGGCGCCCGGCGGGTGGCCGGCGAACTCGGCGACGGGCATGTGGCGATTCCCTGCGACCTCACCGACGGACAAGCGGTCGAAGCGGCGTGGAAGACGGCCACCGACGCGCTGGGCGGCATCGACATCGTCGTCAACAATGCCGGCTGGACCCACCGCAACAAGCCGATCCTCGAGGTCACCGAGGAGGAGTTCGACAAGGTCTATGCGGTCAATGTGAAGGCGATCTTCCACATGACCCGGACCTGCGTCCCCGCCATGCGCGACGCGGGCGGCGGCGTCATTATCAACATTGGCTCGACCGCCGGCTTGCGTCCGCGTCCGGGTCTCACCTGGTACAATTCGTCAAAGGGCGCGGTGAACACGCTGACCAAGTCGCTCGCCGTCGAACTGGCGCCGATGAAGATCCGCGTCTGCGGCATTGCCCCGGTGATTGGCGAGACCGGACTTCTGTCCGAATTCATGGGCGTTCCCGATACGCCGGAGAACCGCGCCAAATTTATCGCCACCATCCCGCTCGGCCGGATGAGCCGGCCCGAGGACATCGCCAACGCCACTGTCTTCCTTTCCTCCGACGAAGCCGCGATGATCACCGGCGCCGTCCTCGAGGTCGATGGCGGCCGCTGCATCTGAGGTTCCGGCCATGAAGCTTTTAAAGAACGCCACCTCGCCCTTCGCCCGCATCGCCCATGCGGCGCTGATCGAGGCGAAAATCGCGGATCTGGAGATCCAGACCGTCGATCCCTGGGCGGACGAGGCCGATCTGCTGGCCGCCAACAGCGCCGGGCGGGTTCCCTGCCTCGTTCTCGACGATGGCACGACGATCACCGAGTGCCTGCTCATCGCGACCGTCGCCGAGCGACAGGGCAAGGGCGCCCTCTCGGCCAGTGATCCGAAGAGCCTTGCGATCACCGGCACCGGTATCGGCGTCTGCGACGCCGCCGTGCAGATCCTCATCGGACGCCGGATCGTCAGCGGCGATTTCGCCGACCACGCCTTCGACGCCAATCCGATCGCCGCCAGGCGCAGGCGCTCCGTCGCCGACGGCCTGAAGCGCCTCGATGCGATGGTCCTCGACACGCCCGGCGAGCGTCTGGATCTCGGCACCATCGCCGCCATCACCGCGCTCGACTATGTTGAGCTACGCTTTCCCGGCGCCGAGTGGATTTCGGCAACGCCGCGATTGTCTGCTCTGCGCGAGCTGGCATCCGATCGGCCGGCGCTGGCCGCGACCCGCCCGCCGCTTTAAGGAGCATTTGCCATGCAGGACCCGATCGTCATCCTTGGCGGCGCCCGCACGCCGCTTGGCGGCTTTCAGGGCGAACTGGCCGGCCTTGCGGCCACCGAGCTGGGCGCCAGGGCGATCGCCGCCGCGATGCAGCGCACTGGCGCCGCGACCGACGCCGTTACCGAGGTGACGATGGGCTGCGTGCTGCCCGCCGGGCTCGGCCAGGCGCCGGCCCGTCAGGCGGCGATCGGCGGCGGCCTGCCGAAATCCGTCCCCTGCGCCACCGTCAACAAGATGTGCGGTTCGGGCATGATGGCGGTGATGATGGCCCATGACAGCCTCTGCGCGCGGCCGGAGGGCCTGCGCGTCGCCGGCGGCATGGAGTCGATGTCGAACGCGCCGTATCTGCTACCCAAGGCGCGCGCCGGCCTGCGGCTCGGCCATGGCCAGGTGATCGACCACATGTTCCTCGACGGCCTGGAGGACGCCTACGACAAGGGCCGGCTGATGGGCAGTTTCGCAGAGGACGCGGCCGAAGCCTACCAGTTCACCCGTACCGAACAGGACGACTACGCCGTCGCCTCGCTGACCCGCGCCCTTGATGCTCAAGGGAGTGACGCGCTCGGCGCCGAGATCGTTCCCGTCGAGGTCGCGACCCGCAAGGGCTCGATCACCGTCAGCCGCGACGAACAGCCCGGTAAGGCAGATGCCGCCAAGATCCCGACCCTGAAGCCCGCCTTCCGGGCCGGCGGCACGGTGACCGCCGCCAATTCCTCGTCGATCTCCGACGGCGCGGCGGCGCTGGTGCTCGGCCGCGAGAGTGGCGCCGAAAAGCGTGGCCTGACGCCACTCGCGCGGATCGTCGCGACCAGCCAGTTCGCAGGAGAGCCGGCAAAATTCACCTCCGCGCCCGTCGAGGCGATCCGCCGCGTCCTCGACGCCGCCGAATGGCAGCTCACCGATGTCGATCTTTTCGAGATCAACGAGGCCTTCGCCGTCGTGCCGATGATCGCCATGCGCGAACTCGGCATTCCGCTCGACATCATGAACGTCCATGGCGGCGCCTGCGCTCTCGGCCACCCGATCGGCGCGTCCGGCGCCCGCATCATCGTCACGCTCCTCGCCGCCCTTCACGAGCGGGGACAGCGGCGCGGCGTCGCCGCGATCTGCATCGGCGGTGGCGAGGCGACGGCTGTCGCGGTCGAAATGCTGCGATAAGCCCCGCACCGACAACCCGAACCATTCCGACTTACACCTGAAGCAAAGAGGTCCTATGTCATCCAACAGTCTGAAGATCGCCGTCATCGCCGGTGACGGCATCGGCAAGGAAACCATCCCCGAGGGCCTGCGCGTGCTGGAGGCGGCGGCGTCGAAATTCTACCTCGACCTGAAGTTCGACACCTTCGACTTCGCCTCCTGCGACTACTACGCCAAGCACGGCGAGATGATGCCTGAGGATTGGAAGGCGCAGATCGGCGGACACGACGCGATCTTCTTCGGCGCTGTCGGCTGGCCGGACACGGTGCCCGATCACGTCTCGCTCTGGGGCTCGCTCATCAAGTTCCGCCGTGAGTTCGATCAGTATGTGAATCTTCGTCCGGTCAAGCTGATGCCGGGCGTCAAGAGCCCGCTCGCCGGCCGCGAGCCGGGCGACATCGACTTTTTCGTCGTGCGCGAGAACACCGAGGGCGAATATTCCTCGGTCGGCGGCCGCATGTTCGAGGGCACCGACCGCGAATTTGTCGTCCAGGAGACGGTGATGAGCCGCGTCGGCGTCGACCGGATTCTTCGCTACGCCTTCGAGCTCGCCCAGCGCCGCGACAAGAAGCACCTGACCTCGGCGACCAAGTCGAACGGCATCTCGATCACCATGCCCTATTGGGACGAGCGGGTGGAGGAGATGGCGAAGTCCTATCCGGATATTCGCTGGGACAAGTACCACATCGACATTTTGACCGCGCATTTCGTGCTGAATCCGGATCGTTTCGACGTCGTCGTCGCCTCCAATCTGTTCGGCGATATCCTCTCCGATCTCGGGCCGGCCTGTACCGGCACGATCGGCATCGCGCCGTCGGGCAACATCAATCCGGAGCGGAATTTCCCCTCGCTGTTCGAGCCGGTGCATGGCTCGGCGCCCGACATTTTCGGCAAGGGTATCGCCAACCCGGTCGGCCAGATCTGGGCCGGGGCGATGATGCTCGACCATCTCGGCCACGCCGAGGCCGCTGCGGCGATCGTCGGCGCCATCGAGACGGTGCTGGCGGAGGAAAAGCTGCGGACCGGCGACCTCGGTGGCCCGCTCGGCACCGAAGACTGCGGCAAGGCGATCGCCGACGCGCTGGGCTGACCCGCGCGACTCTTACGAAAAACGGCCGGCCTCGTCATGAGGCCGGCCGTTGTTTTCAGCGGCGCGCAAGCGCCCAAGAAGGTGCGATTTCGTTAGCGCCGGTCGTCGTCGCCGCCGCGACCATGGAATCCACCCGAGGAATCACCCCCGCGCCCGTGATCGCCGCCCATGTTGCCGCGTCCACCGCCATGGCCGCGCATCTGCATGCGACGCTCGCCACGTGCGTCGCGCATCATCGAGCGAACGATGCTCTGCACACCGGTGATCTGCTCGGGCGTCAGCACAGCCTCGACCTCGGCCAGCGCGCTCTTCAGCGCTTCGGCCTTGCCTGCCTGGGCAATCGCCCGGTCCGCCATGCGGTCGAGCATTTGGAAGCCGCGGAACTGCGGCTTGGCCTGGTCGCCGGTATCGGTCTCGCTATCCGACTGCATCGCCTCGTCCGAGGCCGCGGTGTCGTCGGTCTCCTCGTCGGCCATCGCGGTGCTGTCGGTATCATCCGCCATCGCGGTGTCATCATCGGACGTGTCGGCGCCGGCATTCGGCATCATCATGCCGCGTCCCTGCCCCATGCCCATGCCCATGCGCGGCGGCTGCGAGGCATCGGCGAAGGCGACCACTGCGGCGGTGAACTTGCGCCATGCCTCCATCTGGTCCGGCCGAACGCCGATACCGGTCTCGATCGTCGACAGCGCGTCAGCGACGTGCGCCGGCGTGAACATGCGCGCCATCATGCCGGCGTGACGTCCGCCGCCACCCATGCGGCCCATCCCGCCCATGCCACGCATACCGCCGTGGCCTTTGAATTCCTTGCCGCCGCGCTCTCCGCGCTGCCCGGACATGCCTTTGCCGTCGCCGCGTCGCATCATTGAACCGTCACGAGAGTCCGAAGCGGTCGCGGCGGAAGGCTGCGCCGGGGCGGTGGCCTGCTGGGCGAAAGCCGTGCCGGCAGCGGTGCTGGCCATGAGCGCCGCGGCGGCGATGGCAACGAACCTTTTGGGACGGGCCGTGTTGCGATTGTGAAGTTGGGTCATGTCGATGTCCTCTGGTTGGATGACGTCTGGACCCTCAACCTAGGTGCCACTTGTTGCGGTGATGCGGCGGAATGTTACGAAACATGGCCCGGACACGGAGAGTTGTTACGAAACGTGTCACAGGGTCCAGGGGCAACGTCCCGTTACAAAATTCGCCTCGCGCGCCGGGCCGGGCCGGGCCGGGAGCAGACAGACAATAGGGTGCGCAGAAGGACGAACGCCGCATGAGCCTGCCCCACATTCTCGTCGTCGACGACGACCCGGAAATCTTACGACTGCTCGGAAAGTATCTCGAGAGCCAGGGGTTTCGTTGCTCGCTCGCCGCCAGCCGGCGCGCCTGCGAACAGAAGGTGGCCGATTCCCGCATCGACCTCGTCGTGCTCGACGTCATGCTGCCGGACGGCTCCGGCCTCGACATCTGCCGCGATCTGAAGGAGCGCCGGCCGGACATCGCGATCATCCTCTTGACCGCCCTGAAGGAAGATGTCGACAGGATCATCGGCCTGGAACTGGGCGCCGACGATTATCTCGGCAAACCGTTCAATCCGCGCGAACTCGCCGCCCGCATCCGGGCGGTGCTCAGGCGCGGTGGGGAGAATCCACCGGAGCCTCCGTCGGGGCATGCCCTTTATGCGTTCGAGGGCTTTACCGTCGATCCGGAGCGCCGGCACGTCGGCGCGCCCGACGGTGAGGAGATCGAACTGACCGGCGCTGAGTTCGACCTCCTGATGATCTTCCTCGAACGACCGGGCCGGGTCCTGTCCCGCGACATATTGATGGACCTGCTGCACGGCCGCTCCGCCGATCCATTCGACCGCTCCGTCGATGTGACGATGAGCCGGTTACGGCGCAAGTTCAACGACAACGGCGTCTTCCGGCTGTTCAAGACCGTGCGCAATGGCGGCTATCAATTTGCGGCGCGGGTCGAACGGCACGCGGGTGACGCGTCATGAGATCGCTGCGCTCGCGGCTGGCCCTGCTTCTTGTCCTCGCCATTGTCGGCGTCGTCGTCATCGCGGCATTGGTCTCGGTGCAGGTGCTCGAACGGCCCGACCGCGAGAGTTTCCGCGCGGCTTTCGCCAACGAGGTTCGCATCGTCGCCACGGTTCTCGCGGCCGATCCGGGCGCGGCCGACCGCCTCGGCATCGTCGTCGGCGACGAACCGGTTCCCGGCGACGGCATGATGGTGCACGAAGCGCGCGGCATTGCTGAGAGCCTGGCCGGCGATGGCCTCTCCATCCCGGTGCGCATGGTCGGCGACATGCGAACGCATACGCCGCAGCTCGCCTTCGAGTTCGCGCCGGGACGCTGGGCCTACCTGCCCCATCCCGGCATGCGAACCCGCAATTGGCCTGCTTTCGTGTCCTACATGGCGTTGGTCATCCTTGGCGCGGCGGCGGTTTCGCTCTTTGCCGCGACCAAGATGACACGCCCGCTTCGCATCCTCGATCAGGCGGTTTCGACGATCGGCCCGGACGGCCTTCCCGCCCATGTCCCGGAAGACGGTCCGGCCGAGGTCCGCGCCACCGCCGCGGCGCTCAACCGGCTGACCAGCCGCGTGCGGGAGGCGATCGAAAGCCGCATGCGCCTCGTTGCCGCCGCCGGCCACGATCTCAGGACCCCGATGACGCGCATGCGCCTGCGCGCCGAGTTCCTGCCCGACGAGGATCGGGAGGTCTGGCTGAAAGATCTGGCCGAGCTCGACCGCATCGCCGACAGCGCCATCCGCCTCGTGCGCGAAGAAGTCGATACGGCCCCGGACGAATCGATTCGGCTCGACCGGACGCTGGCGGAGATCACGGCGGAACTGCGCGAGATCGGCCGTCCGGTGGATGAGATGCCGGCTGGCGCACCGCCCCTTGTCGTGGTCGCCCGGCCCCTCGCGCTGAAACGGGCGCTGCGCAACCTCGTCGACAATGCCGCCATCCACGGCGAGGGCGCGCGGGTCGCGCTGCATCGCAAGGGGAGCGAGGCGGTGATCAGCATCACCGACGACGGACCCGGCATACCGGACGAGATGATCGACCGCGCCTTCGAGCCGTTCTTCCGGGTCGATCCCGGTCGACGCAAGTTCAAGCCGGGGGCTGGGCTCGGCATGGCCATCGCCAAGGAGATCGTCGAGCAGGCCGGCGGTTCGATCGGAGTCGCCAACCGCGAGACCGGCGGTCTCGAACAGACCGTCCGCTTGCCGTTGGCTCCGTTACAAATGACATAGTTTGAAACTGGATCGCGAGACTTATGGCGTGGTTACTCCTGCGACGAAAGCAAAGGAGAATCGTCATGATGAAATCGCTCGCAATCGCTCTCGGCCTCGCCGTCCCGGCCACGACGACCGTGCCGGCCTTCGCGCACGACGCCAAAACGACCTACAGAGCAGCCGCGCCGAGCAGGACCCTGCGCCAGGCCAGCAAGGATACTCGCCATGCCGCGGACTGGCGTCGACGCGGCGCCCATTTGCCGGCCACCGCAAGGGGGCCGGTTGTTTCCAACTGGCAACGCCACGGACTGCGTCGTCCGCCCTCGGGCCACCGCTGGGTCAAGGTCGACAACGACTACATACTTTTTGCGACCGCCACCGGCATTATCGCCAGCATCGTCGCGGCAAGCAGATAGCCCGCTTTTTACCCGGCGTGTCTGTTCAAAGCTTTCGGTCGGCCACCAGCGTGGCCGACCGTGCCCCCTAATCTGTCGTTTCCCGCTCGAAGCGCCGTTCGAGTTCGGAATCAAGTGGCCGTGGCGACAGGTCGACCCCATTCGCGAGCCGGTCGGCGATCCCGGTGAGGGCCGTCACCCGAGCGTATTTCTTGTGGTTGGCGGAAATGACCTGCCATGGCGCCGCCGTAGTGTCAGTGCGCTCCAGCATGTCATTGACGGCCTCTTCGTACTGATCCCATTTGTCGCGGTTACGAAAATCCTCGAAAGACAGCTTCCAGCGCTTCAACGGATCGCGCAGCCGCTTTTCGAACCGCTCGAGCTGCTCGTCCCTGTCGATATAGAGGAACACCTTGGCGATCCTGGTTCCGGCATCGGTCAGCATCGCCTCGAACTGATTGATCTCCTCATAGGCACGGCGCCATTCGGCCTCCTCGGCGAATCCCTCGACACGTTCGACCAATACCCGCCCGTACCAGGAGCGGTCGAAGACCGCGATCTCGCCCTTTGCCGGCAGCCGCTCCCAGAACCGCGCCAGATAGTGCCGGGCCAGCTCCTCGGCGGACGGAGCGCCGATCGGCCAGACCCGGAAGCCGCGCGGGTCCATCACGCTGGCCATCCGCCGGATTGCGCCGCCCTTACCCGCCGCGTCCCAGCCCTCGAAGACAATCACGGCCTCGTCCTTCGTATGCAGATAGGCCTGCTGGATCTGGCGGAAGCAAGTCTGCACCGCTTCCAGCCGCGGCTCGTACTCATCCTTCGGGATTTTCGCGTCCATATCGAGGTCGGCGAGGCGTTTGACGCCGGATTTGCGATCGCCCATGGCGGCCTCCTCTTTTCATGTCGCTCAGCACATAGGGCGGCGCGGCAACTTCGCGACAACAGCATTTCGAAGCGTGGATTCATGCTTTAAAGAACCATTGGCGGCGCGAACGGCTCGTCGACGGAACCGGTTCTCGCCATGCATCCGACCAATCGACTTCTTCTCGGCGGTTTCCTGACGCTGGCGATCGTCATGGGCGTCGGCCGATTCTACTATACGCCGCTGCTGCCGCTCATGCAGCGCGACTACGGCTTCGGCGTCGACGTGGCGGGCCTCATCGCGGCGGCCAACTTCGCCGGCTACCTGGCCGGCTCGATTCTCGCCAGTTTCGTCCCGCGCGGCGCGCCGCGGCTCACCGCCTTCCGCATCGGCGTCGTCGCCAGCGTTCTGACCACGCTCGCAATGGGGCTCAGCGACCAGCTCGGCGTCTGGCTCGCGCTGCGCACCATTTCCGGGCTCGCCAGCGCCTTTGCGATGATCTCGGCCGCCGGCATGGTCGCCGAGTCGCTGGCGCGCGTCGGCTCGGAGGCACGGCTCGGCTGGGTCTTCGGCGGCGTCGGGATCGGAATCGCCGCCTCGGGCCTGCTCGTGCTTTTTGCGGCGCCAGTGCTCGATTCGGCCGGTCTGTGGATCGCCGGGGGTTTGCTAGCGGCGCTGTTCGCGCCGATCGTCTTCATCGAGGTTCGCGATCGCACGCTGCCGGCGCGGACGGACACGCCGGACCCCAGACGCCGCGTGCCCCGACCACTGCCGTTCTGGCCGCTGCTGATCAATTACAGTTGCGAGGGGCTGGGCTATTCGGTCTTCGCCACCTTCATCGTGGCGATCGTCAAATCCCGGCCCGGACTGGAAGCGATGGGCGACTGGGTCTGGATCATCGTTGGCCTCGCCGGCCTGCCAAGCTGCCTGATCTGGTCGCGGATCGCCGAGCGGATCGGCTTTTCCGCCGCCCTCGCCGCCGCCTACGCTGCCCAGATCGTCGGCGTCCTCCTGCCGGCCATCAGCGGTTCGGGCACGGCGGCGCTGGTCGCCGCCGTGCTGTTCGGCGGCACCTTCATGGCGATCACCGTCTTGACCATGCCGCTCGGGCGGCACGGTCTCGGCGGACGGGGCTTTGCCATCCTCACCGCCGGTTTCGGCCTCGGCCAGATGCTGGGCCCGCTCGCCGCCGGATTCCTCGTCGCCGGCGAGGCGGACTACAACACCGCCCTGATCGGCTCGGCGGCGGTGCTCGCCCTCGGCCTATCGGCACTTTTGGTCGCGATCCGGCTGCGACCGGAAACACCGGCCGCCGCCTGAAATCACCCGGCGATCATTCGGCGCCGGCAGCCTCCTTGGCGATGTCGTCGAGGACCGCGTTGATCTCGCCGAGCGCGGCTTTGGATTCATCCGAGCCACTCTCGTCGAGGCGGCGGAAACCGACCGTCACGGTGCCGGCCGCGTCAGCGCTTTCATAGACGAACAAACCATAGGGGCAGAACGAAAGGTTCATGACGTCCACTTCCATCGCCTTGCGCGACAGAACGGCGGAGCAGAACTGCATGATGTTGGCGCGGCCGTCCTGGAAGATGGTCTTCTCGGCTCCGACGTCCGCGCCGGTGCGGGCCAGCATGTCGCCGACGAACGCCTCGTAGTCGATGACATAGCCGCGGTTGACGATCGCGTCCGACAAGTCCTGACGGACCTCGTCGAACGGCGCAGTGGTCTCGTAGGAGGTAACAGTCTCGGCCGCGGTGGCTGGCATGGCGGCGAAACCGGCGAACAGAAGCGCGATTGCGCCTCCCTTGATGGCAGTCCGTTTCATAGCAACTCTCCTTCGGTTGAGATCTCGGGTTCTCAGGGCAGCGCCGCGATGTGCTCCGCAACGAGATCGGCGGCGTCCTCGGCGAAGAAGTCGAGGAACAGATGATCGGCCCCCTCGACAGTCTCCAGGCGAATCTTCGCGCCATCGACGATGGGCGCCATCCGCTCCGGCAGATCGGTAACCACCTCGTCTTCGCCGGCGGCGATCACCAGAACCGGCATCGAAACGCCCTGCGTCAGCAGCGTCGGCGTGTCGCGTTCAAGGGTCTCCCCATAATAGGACAGCACCGATTGGGCCGTTGCCTTGGTATCCGAGCAATAGACCAAACCCGGGACATCGAGCATCTGGTCAGGCGTGGTGGTCTTTGCCTTGGCGAGCACATCCACCAGCGTGGCGCCGAAGCGCTGTTCGTAGCTTGCAGCGGCTGCGTCGGCGTCCTCGGTCATCGGCGCCAGTAGAACCGCGGTGGGAATATCGTCGCGTTCGCCTACGCTGGCGAGCCACAGGGCGACCTGTCCGCCGCCGCGACTGTGGCCGAGCGGAACAACCTGCCCGAAACCCTCACTGCCGAGCCAGTCCACCCATGCGCTGATTTCCGTCACCGCGTCCTCGTGCCGGTGGGTCGAGGGCTGATTGCAGTCCCACATGCCTTCCCGTCGATCCCGTCCGAGCGAGAGGGTGACGGCGAGCGACGCGATCTCGCGTTCGGCCAGCGCGCCCTGCAGCGCCTCGATCAGCTCGACGTCCTTGTGCGCAAAGGTGCCGTGGACGAGAAGCACGACCGGTTGGCTCATATCGACATTATCGGGGCGCACCAGGTCGCCGGTCAGCGTCAGATCATTGAGGGAGAGTTCGACAGCCTTGGCTTCCGCCGCGCTCGCGGGCGATACGCCGAGAGCCACCACGGCAAATCCAGCGGCCACGAGACACGATACGAAGGGTCGGACCGGTGCGCCGCCGATCAAGCCATGCGCGAATGCGGCGGCCCCACCCCAAATCTCGGCGACGACAGATAATAGGCTTGCTGCCCGAACGGCACCCATCGCTTGCTTCATAAGACCTCCCCGTCGCGCCATCGTGAACCCGACATATTCGTATTTGTGAATATCACCGTAGACATCAAGGACCGCTTCGGCAACACTGCCGCCGCAAACGGTGCGCGGATTTGAGAGCCGTGTCCCATCGGATCGCAACGGGAGAAGTATCAATGAAAATTGCAATGACGCGTTTCGCGGCCCTCGCCGCGCTTGCCTTCATGCTCGCGGCGCCGTTCGCCGGCGGCGTGACGGGTGCTCAGGCGGCGGAACCGCACAAGGTCGCGATCCATATCGATGAGAACGACCCCCAACGGATGAACATGGCGCTGAACAACGTCCAGAACATCAAGGCCTATTACGACGAGAAGGGCGAGGACGTGACCATCGAGGTGGTCACCTATGGCCCGGGGCTGAACATGCTGCGCTCCGACACATCCCCCGTCGCCGACCGCATTAAGATGATGTCGATGGAAATCGCCAATCTGTCCTTCGCCGCCTGCGGCAACACCCGCGCCGGAATGGCCAAGAAGGAAGGCAAGGAGATTCCGTTGCTCGACGAGGCCACCGAGGTTCCCTCGGGCGTGGTTCGCCTCATGGAACTCCAGGAAGACGACTATTCCTACATCCGTCCATAGGACGTTCCAACATCGGCGGACAGATGAAAGTCTCCGCCGACACTATTCAACGCCAAGAAGCCTCAGCTTTCCCCAGCGCTCTCAAGGGCGCCGAGGAAAGCGTCGCACCAATGCGACGAGGTCCCGGCGAACACCGCCTCGCGCATTGCCTTCCAGCGGCGATCGCGTTCATCGAACGGCATCGTCAGGGCTTGCTGCAACGCCCGCGCGACATCATCGGTCGAATAGGGATTGACGATCAGCGCGTCGGGCAGTTCGGCCCGCGCGCCGGCAAAGCGCGAGAGCACCAGCACGCCGGGATCGTCCGGGTCCTGCGCGGCGACGAATTCCTTGGCAACGAGGTTCATGCCGTCGCGCAAGGGCGTGACCAGGCAGACGCGAGCGGCGCGATAGATGCCGGCCAGCGCCCGCCGGTTAAAGCCACGGGTCATGATCTGGATCGGCGTCCAGTCCAGCGTGGCGAAACGGCCGTTGATATGGCCGGCGAGTTCTTCGAGCTCACTGCGCAGTTCGACATAGGCGTCGAGTTCCGAACGGGACAGCGGCGCCACTTGCAGGAACTGCACCTTGCCGCGATTCTCCGGGTAGTCCTCCAGCAACCGCTCGAAGCCGCGAAAGCGCTCGACCAGCCCCTTGGAATAATCCATCCGGTCGACACCGACGATCTGCAACCGATCGCCGACCATCTCGCGGACCATCTCCTCGTGCTCGCTGGCCTCCGGCGAGACGGCGAAGCGCTCGAAGCCCGGTGCGTCGATGCCGATCGGAAAAGTATCCGCCCTCACCACGCGGTCGCCGACCTTGATCCTGTGCCCCTCCAGCTTTTCACCGCCCAGTTCGCGCACGCAGAAGGCGAGGAAGTTGCGGCGGTCGGTGTCGGTCTGGAAGCCGACGACATCGTAGGCGAGCATCGCCCGGACGACATCGTGGCTGGCCGGCAGCGCCGTGAAGATTTCCGGCGGACAGAACGGAATGTGCAGGAAGAAGCCGATCTTGCCCTTGAACCCGCACTGGCGCAGCTCCGAGCCAAGAAAGAAGAAATGATAGTCGTGGACCCAAACGAGATCGTCGTCCGTGACGAGTGGCGCCAGACGGGCCGCGAAGCGCTGGTTCACCGAGCGATAGGCGCGTTCGGACTGTCGGTCGAACTGCGCAAGATCGAGGCGATAGTGCAGCAGCGGCCACAAGGACCGGTTGGCGTAGCCGTAATAAAAGCCTTCGAGTTCCGCCTCGGTCATGTCGATGGTAGTCATCGACACGTCGCCCTGAACTTGGGTCTGCGCGTCCTTGAAGGTGCCCTCGTCCGAGGTTTCGCCGCTCCAGCCGAACCAGAGCCCGCCGCGCCGCCTCAACGCGTCGGACAAGCCGACGGCCAGGCCACCCGCCTTGCCCTCGTCATTCAATGGTCCGACCCGGTTCGACACCGCAACCAGTCGCCGCTGCCCCTCAGCCATCGTCTCCCTTCTCCTGTCCCCGGCCGGCATTGCACCGACATTTCTTCGTTTGCGATCCCGCTGCCGGACCAGACCTGTGGTCAGGCCGATGCCGCCAGCCAGCGATGGACCGCCGTGACATCCGTCAGCCGGAATTCCGCGACGCTATGCTTGTCGCCGACCTTGATCGAGACGCCGCCGGCATCGCGCACATGTTCGAGCGCGAATTCATCCGTGGTGTCGTCCCCGACATAGATGGGAACGCGGCCCGCGAACGGCGCATCCTTCATCATCGCGGCGAGCGCCTGGCCCTTGTCCATGCCGGCCGGATGCACCTCGACGATGTTGTCGCCGTTCATCACGGCAAGGTCATGACGGCCTGCCGTCGCCTCGGCCATCGTCTGCTCGGCAGCCTCCTTCAGGTCCGGCGCCGTGCGATAGTGCAGAACCAGCGCCGTGCCCTTGTCCTCGAGCTTCAACCGGGGATTGTCCCGCAGCGGCCGTTCGAGCCTCTTGCGCACATCATCGAGTGTTTCGGGACCCGCCAAACGTTCGATCTCGTCGCCGGGACGGACGCGGCGTTCGAGCCCATGCACGCCAGCGGCCGCAAACCGCATCGGCGCCAGAAACCGGTCGAGATCGGCGATCCGGCGGCCGCTGACCACGGCGAGTGCTCCGGCGAGTTCGGCCTGCAGCACTTCCAACCGGTCGAGCGCCGCCGGCGCGATGGCGACCGCCTGCGGATCATCGACAAACTCGACGAGAGTCCCGTCGAAATCGAGGAAAACGGCGTGGCGGTGCGGATCGATCGAAGGGGGCAAGGGCATGGTGCCTTGTTACATAGAGCCACCCGATGGCGAAGCCAAACATTCCCTCAACGGCAATCTCCAAGACCACGCTCTGGAAGCAGCTGGAGGAGCGTCGCCACATCGCTGACCCCATTGATCGCGAGGCCCTGAGCGCGCTGAAACGCTTGCAGCGCGGCCTCGGTGGCGGGACCGAAGATTCCATCGATCGCCAGTCGATGACCATGCCTCACGAGCGCCGCCTGCAACCGCCGCACCGCCTCGCCGCGCGCGCCGCGGCGCAGTTCGCTCGGCGTATCGGATGATGGGGAGAGCAGCCGTTGCGCCTCCAGCCACGCCGCCCGATCTTCTCGTCATAGCGGTTGCGGCGGTAGCCGGGGCCGTTGTAGCGGCGCGCGAAACCAGTCGTATCGCCACCAGCAAGCCGCCGCGCGAGTCCGCCGAGCTTGAGAAAACGCGCCGCGATCTCGAACTGGCCGTCGATCGACGCGCGGGCTATGTCCGCGAGAGCTTCCGCGCTCCGGTAGCCGAGCCGCTTCCAATGCGCGCCCATCACCTGACACAATCCCCAGGAGACGGACTGGGCCGCGGCGGCCGCGTCGATCGCCGCCGCCTTGTCGAACAGCCGCCAGCGCGCCGCCTGCGAGGCCGGGTTGCGGACTCGGCCGGCGCGGGGATCGGCCAGTCCGGCCGCGCGCGCCCGCCCGCGCAAAGGCGACGGCGCGGGTTTCGACCAAGGCGACGGCGATCAGCACCGTCGCCTCGATGCCGGTCGGCTTCGATGCGGCGCGCCGCCGCCAACACGTCTCCATTCACCGCCATCGTCCGCTCCCGCGCTCGCTTCGACCGGATCAGTGTCGCAGCAGCGCGGAGCACGGGGAGAAAATTTCCCGAGCTATACGCGAGAAAGCAGGATCGATTTTGCAGGATGATTCACGACAGGTCGGCAATAAGATTGAGGTTACGCGCGATATGATCGAGGCGGGTGCATTCGCGTTGCGAGAGAAGTCATTTGGCGCTCCTCATGAAATCGTGGTTCTGGATATATTCAGAACTATGTGAGGTGGATAGCGGATATATGACGCCGCCTCGTCCACAAGATTTGTGAGAAATCGCACCATTAGCCGCGCGATGGGTAGCGGTGTAGCGGATGGCAGTTTCATACCCAAATGCTTGGTGGGCGGCTGAAACCACTCGCCGCCAAATCTATCGTCATAGACAGCAACGAGTTTCGGATGTGGGGGCTGAACTTCTACAGTCGGTAATTTCCCGCCGACAGAATGTACAAGAGCCGTTGTGTGACCGGCGGCGTTGACCGTAATGTTACTTAGGAGGACGGATTCGCCGGGCGCGCCGATTGCAAAGGAACCGGGGGCATGTACAGCCACCGGTTCAATGCCGTGTTCGTCGGCGTTGCGCGCCTGAACGAGGTATCGAATAAGAGGGTCTTGCCGGCACTGTTTTTTCTTTCCTCCGTACCACTGCCGGCTGGTGGCATTGTCTTTTGCGCCCTTCTCCAGAATTGAAAAGACGCTATTGGCTGCTAACAAAAAGTCGGTGCAGGCAATGGAAAACGAGGCGAAGTCCGCGCTTTTTTCAAGGCCATTCATCGCGGAAGCAGCGCGATTGACGCGTCCACGGGCCTTTTCAACGGCGACTTTCTTCATAGGGACCAATCCAGAAATTTTTCCCGCGTTTCGAACTTAATCCAGCCGGCGGCCGCTCTCGCTGTCGAAACGATGCAGGGCATCGAGCGGTGCAGCCGCGCGAACCTTTGTTCCCGGCTCCAGATGCGAGTAGCCGGGCACCCGAACGGCGATCTCCGAACCCTTGTCGGGCAGCGCGCCATAGACGTAGCTCTCGGCGCCGACCACCTCGACGCCGGTGACGGTCAGATCGGCGAGCAATTCGCCCGGCGCGGCCTGGGTCTCCTCGACGAGGCGCATATGTTCCGGGCGGATGCCGAGCGTCTGTCCGACGGACGGAGCAACCGCCAGGCCGTCGAGGCCGGTGAGCCCGGCAATGCTGCCGCCGGCGGCCCCGACCGGGATGAGATTCATCGCCGGCGAACCGATGAAGGTGGCGACGAAGAGCGTCGCCGGCCGCTCATAGACGTCCATCGGCGTGCCCGCCTGTTCGATCCGCCCGCCATTGAGGACGACCAGCCGGTCGGCCAGCGTCATCGCCTCGAGCTGGTCGTGAGTGACGTAGAGGCTGGTGGTCGCGAGCTTGCGCTGCAGCCGGCGGATTTCGGCGCGCATCTGCACCCGCAGCTTGGCGTCGAGATTGGACAGCGGCTCGTCGAACAGGAAGGCTTCCGGCTCGCGCACGATGGCGCGGCCCATGGCGACGCGCTGGCGCTGGCCGCCGGAAAGCTGGCCGGGCTTGCGCGCCAAAAGCGGCGCGATTTCGAGAATCCCGGCCGCCTGATCGACCCGGCGGGCGATCTCGGCCTTCGCCATCTTGCGGTTTTTCAGGCCGTATTCGAGGTTCTGTCGCACGCTCATATGCGGATAGAGCGCGTAGTTCTGGAACACCATGGCGATGTCGCGCTCGGCCGGCTCCAGATCGTTGACGATGCGATCGCCGATCGAGATCGTCCCGGCGCTGATCGTCTCCAGACCCGCCACCATGCGCAAGAGCGTCGACTTCCCGCAGCCGGAGGGGCCGACCAGCACGACGAATTCGCCGTCCGGAATGTCGAGCGAAACGCCCTTCACCGCTTCCACCCCGCCGGGATAGACCTTGCGGACGTCGGAAAGTTCGATGCCTGCCACGCTTATTTCTCCGCTTCAACGAGGCCGCGCACGAACCATCGCTGCATCAGGACGACCACCAGCACCGGCGGGACGATCGCCAGGATCGACGTCACCATGACCAGGTGCCAGGGCGTATCGGCGTCGGCGAAGGACACCATCTTCCTCAGCGCGATGACGATGGTGTTCATCTGGTTGTCGTTGGTGACCAGCAGCGGCCACAGATATTGCGTCCAGCCATAGATGAAGAGGATGACGAACAGCGCCGCGATGTTGGTCTTCGACAGCGGGATGAGGATGTCCCAGAAGAAGCGCATCGGCCCGGCTGCGTCCACCCGCGCCGCCTCGACCAGCTCGGACGGGATCGTCATGAAGAACTGCCGGAACAATAGCGTTGCGGTCGCCGAGGCGATCAGCGGCAGGATCAGCCCGGCATAGGTATCGATCATACCGAGATCGACCATCACTTTGTAGGTCGGCAGGATGCGGACCTCGACCGGCAGCATCAAGGTGATGAAGATCAGCCAGAAGAAGGTCATGCGCAGCCGGAAGCGGAAGAACACGATAGCGAAGGCCGACAGGATCGAGATGACGATCTTGCCGATGGCGATGCCGAGCGCCATCACCGTCGTGTTGAACAACAGCGTCCAGACGTTGACGCCGCCGATCCGCCCGATGCCGCCGAACAGCGCCTCGCCATAGTTCTCGACGAATTCGCCGCCCGGTATGAGGGGCAGCGGCGGACGCAGGATCGCCTGCAGCGTCTGCGTCGACGCCATGAAAGTGTAGTAGATCGGAAAGGCGACGATCACGATGCCGAGGACCAGCATCACATGCGCGATCGGGCGGCCAATGGAGTGACGCTCGATCATCGCGGTATCTCCGCCTCACGCATAGTGCACCCGCTTCTCCACATAGCGGAACTGGAAGGCCGTGAGCGCGATGACGATCGCCATCAAGATCACCGACTGGGCGGCCGAACTACCGAGATCGAGATTGACGAAGCCGTCGACATAGACCTTGTAGACGAGCGTCTCCGTCGCCCGCGCCGGGCCGCCGGAGGTCACTGAATCGATGATGCCGAACGTATCGAAGAAGGCGTAGACGGTGTTGACCACCAGCAGGAAGAACGTCGTCGGCGCGATCAATGGAAAGATGATCGTCCAGAAGCGCTTTGTCGACCCGGCGCCGTCGATCGCCGCCGCCTCGATCAGCGATTTCGGGATCGACTGCAGGGCGGCGACGAAGAACAGGAAATTGTAGCTGATCTGCTTCCAGGCCGCCGCGACGACGACGAGCAGCATCGCCTGATCGCCGTCAAGCAACGGGTTCCAGTCGAAGCCGTTGCGTCGCAGCATGTAGGCGAAGGTGCCCATCACCGGATTGAACATGAACATCCACAAGAGGCCCGCCACGGCCGGCGCCACCGCGTAGGGCCAGATCAGCATCGTGCGGTAAAGCCCGCGTCCGCGCACCACCTTCTCGGCAGCGGTCGCCAAAAGCAGCGCCAGCGACATCGACAGCGCGGCTGTCGAGATGCTGAAAATCGCGGTCACCTTGATGGCGTTGAGATAGGCCGGGTCCGACAGGACCGACTGGAAATTGGCGAGACCGACGAACTTTGATTTCAGCCCGAACGGGTCCTCGTGCAGGACTGATTGGTACAACGCCTGGCTTGCCGGCCAGTAGAAGAAGACCAGGGTGATCGCCACCTGCGGCGCGACCAGCAGATAGGGCAGCCATTTGTTGGGAAAGATGGCTTTCGACACGGCGATCCTGGGTCCGAATCAGGCCACACGTGAAGCGAAGCCCATGGAAAAGGCCGGGCGGTCGAACCGCCCGGCGCGCGTTGCGGGTTCGGCGTCCTACTGCGCTTCGGCGATCGCCTCGTTGCCCTGCTCGACGATCTTGTCCATCGTCGTCTGGGCATCCTGGTCGCCGGCCAGCATCGCCTCGAACTGCTCGTTGGCGATGTCTCGGATTTGCGGCAGGTTCGGCAGGCGAACGCCCCTGGAATTGGCGGTCGGCTCCTTGCCCATCATCTGCGTGATCGGCGTCTCGCGGCCGGGATTCTCGTCATAGAAGCCGGAGCTCTTGGTCGCCTCATAGGCGGCCTTGGTCACCGGCAGATAGCCGGAGGCCTGATGCAGGCGGCCCTGGATGTCGGTCTGCGACAGGAAATTGAAGAACTGGGCGATGCCCTTGTATTCCTCGTCCGACTTGCCGCCGAACACCCACAGGCTGGCGCCGCCCGGGATGGTGTTTTGCGGCGCCCCTTCGGCGTTCTCGTCATAGGGCAGTTGGCCGATGCCGTAGTTGATCCCGGATTTGACGATATCGCCAAGCCCGCCGGAGGATTCGGTCAGGATGGCGCATTCGCCGGACAGGAACAGCTGCTTGGCCTCCGAGGTGCGGCCGCCATAGCGGAACACGCCGTCCTTGGCGAGATCGGCGAGAGCCTGGAAATGCTCGACATAGATCGGCTCGTTGAGCTTCAGCTCGACATTGGTGCCGGCCAATCCGTTCTCCTCGGTGCCATAGGACACGTCGTTCCAGGCGGCGAAGTTCTCCAGATGGATCCAGGTCAGCCAGGTCGAGGTATAGCCGCACTCGGCCGCGCCGGATTCCTTGATCTTGCGTGCCGCCTCGAACACCGCCTGCCAGGTCTTCGGCGGCTCTTCGGTGTCGAGCCCGGCCTTCTCGAAGATGTCCTTGTTGTAATAGAGGATCGGCGAAGAGGAATTGTACGGGAACGACAGCATGGTGCCGTCGGGCCTGGAATAATAGGCGACGATGCCCGGCAGATATTGCGACTTGTCGAAGGTAAAGCCGCCCGCCTCGAGCACCTCGGCGATCGGCTTCACCGCGCCCTCGGCGCCCATCATGACGCCGGTGCCGACGTCGAAGACCTGAATGATCGCCGGCATCTGCTTGGCGCGGAAGGCGGCAATGCCCGCGTTCAGCGTTTCGGGATAGGTCCCCTTGAACACCGGCGCGATCTTGAAGTCTTGCTGGCTTTCGTTGAATTCCTTGGCCAGCGTCTCGACGACCTCGTTGTTGGCGCCGGTCATCGCGTGCCACCACTGCAGTTCGGTCACGGCGAAAGCCTGGCTCGCGCCAGCGATCATCGCCCCAAGCGCGACGGCTGCGCTGAGAAGTTTGCGGTTCATCTGATGTCCTCACCCGTTGATGCGACTCTCGGGCTCTGTTGCCGAGCTTGTCGAAGACGCCCCGTAACAGTGCTTCAAAAACGGTTCGTGACGCAATGACGAAGCTTCGATGACAGCGCAAAAAACAGCCGCCTGCAGATTTTTGCGCCAAACCGCCGTCGCCCGGAGCCAGCAGGACCGTTGCTCCGCCTCGCCTATTCCCCTCTGGGAAACCGCTGGTTCTCCTCCAGCACGTTGAGATCCATGTGGTTGCGCATGTAGCGTTCCGAGGCCTTTTGCAGCGGCTGGTAGTCCCAGGGGTAATAGGCGCCGTTGCGCAGCGCCTCGTAGGTGATCAGTCGCCGTTGCTGGCTCTCGCGCACCGCCGCGTCGAAGGCCGCAAGATTCCAGCGCGTTTCCGCCGCCTGACGCAGCCTATCGAAGGCTTCCTTCGCCGCTGGCCCGTCGCATCCGGGCTCCGCCGCCAGGTTGCACGCTTCGCCTGGGTCGGTCTCCAGGTCAAAGAATTCCGGCGGATCGATCTCGCAGAGATTGAGCTTGAATCGCCCCTCCCTGAGCGAGACCATCGGCGCCTCGGAGCCTTCGGCGGCGTATTCCATCGGTACGGGTCCGGACCGGCTTCCGGCGCGCGCCGTCGCCAACAGGCTCTGCCCATCGGCGAAGGGTGCGATGTCGGCGGCGTCGATGCCGGCGAGATCGCCCAGCGTCGGCAGCACGTCGAGGGTCGAGACCGGCACGGCCACCAGCCCGCTCTCGCCGCCCGGCAGGCTCAGCATCAGCGGTACGCGCGACGAGCCCTCGCGGAAACTCATCTTGAACCACAGGCCGCGCTCGCCAAGCATGTCGCCATGGTCGGAGACGAACAGGACAACGGTGTTCTCCGCCATCCGGCAGTCTTTCAGCACGCCGAGGATCTTGCCGATCTTTTCGTCGAGATAGGAGATGTTGGCAAAATAGGCCCGGCGCGAGCGGCGGACATCCTCGGGCGTGATCGCGAATTTCTCGAAATCGGACGCCTTCAGAAGCCTTTGCGAGTGCGGATCGTGTTCGGCGAGGGGGATCGGCCCGGTCGCGGGATCGAGATGGGCGCAATCCTCGTAAAGGTCCCAGAAGCGGCGCCGCGCCACATAGGGGTCGTGCGGATGGGTGAAGGATACGGTCAGGCAGAACGGCCGCTCGTCCTGTCCCCGCGCCAGATCGTAGAGCTTGGCGCCGGCGTGATAGGCGACCTCGTCGTCATATTCGAGCTGGTTGCTGATCTCGGCGGCGCCGGCGCCGGTGACCGAGCCCATGTTGTGATACCACCAGTCGATCCGCTCGCCCGGCCGGCGATAGTCCGGCGTCCAGCCGAAATCGGCCGGATAGACGTCGGTGGTCAGCCGCTCCTCGAAGCCGTGCAACTGGTCGGGGCCGACGAAATGCATCTTGCCGGAGAGGGCGGTGCGATAGCCCGCGCGCCGCAGATGATGGGCGAAGGTCGGGATCGAGGACATAAATTCCGCCGCATTGTCGTAGACGCCGGTGCGGCTCGGCAATTGTCCGGCCATGAAGGCGGCGCGGGCCGGCGCGCAGAGCGGGCTCGGCGTATAGGCGTTCTGAAACCGCAGCGACCGTGACGCGAGCGCGCCAAGGTTCGGCGTGTGCAAAAACTCCGCCGGCCCGTCCGGAAACAGCGTTCCGTTCAACTGATCGACCATGACGATCAGGATGTTGGGGCGGGCCATGGAGCGGGTCCTTCGCGGTGATTCACGTGAGACCGCCGAACGGATTGCCGTTGCGGCCTTAACCGCCCCGCTCCTACCACGGCAAACGGCCTCCGCGAACAGCGTCGAGCGGCCCTTCGAGAGGACCGCTCGGTCGTGCCAAGGTGGGTGAAGGTTGACGCCCCGCCCCAAGAAGCGATCTTGTCACCACCTTGGGACCGGGCAATAGCCGAAGCTTACTGCATCTGCCTCGCCATCTCGGCGAGCTTCGCCACCTCCTTGGGGTCGTCGAGTTCGATGCCGAGCTTGGTATTGACGGCGCGGACGGTCTCCTCGGTCACCGTATGATTCGCCGCCGTGGCCAGGAACTCCGCGGCCTTTTCCATGTCGTCGTCGGCCACGGCGTCCTTGTATGCGCCGAGTTGGCCAACCACCGAGCGCGAGGAGGCATTTTCCATCGCGGTCGCGGATGCGTGGGAGGCATTCAACCGGCCGAGCGAGGCAGCGGAGTTGCGATTCTCGCCGCTTTTGCCGTGAGCGTTCCCGCCACTGGCGCTTCGCCCGCCATTGCCGTTTCCATTCCCGCCGCCGCTGTTGCCGCCACCATTGCCGCCGCTGTTACCACCGCCGTTGCCGCCCCCGTTTCCACCACCATTACCGCCGCCTTTGCCTTGGGCCAGCACATCCGCCGACCCGACGGACAAATGGGTCCAGTCGATCGCAACCGGTGTGGCGGCAAGAGCCGCGCCAAGAAACAGGATCGTTGTGGTTTTCATCATTGCCGCTCTGGTCTTCATTGAAGGCCTCCTTGGTGATTCGGACGTGTGCCCGGCTAGCGAATTACCGACGCAATAGGGCGGCAAAGTGATTCCCGGTCACTGCGGCCCTGCGAGCCTCCGGCAGCCCGGCGCCTGGCCGTTTGCACCCCCTCCTCCGCGCGGCTAAGGTCCCGCCGCGACGGGCATTCGGGAGGAACCGCATCATGAATCAGGGGCTTGCGGAGAAACTGAATCCGACCGACGACGAACGGGCGGAGTTGCACGACCCGCTGTCATCCGGGTTTCCGGCCAGCCTCGAAGGCCGGCTGTTGTTCTGGATCGCGTTTTTCTTCTCGATCTTCCAGCTTGCGACGGCTTCGCATCTTCTCGATCTGCCGAGCCAGATCGTGCGGGCCGTCCATGTCGGTTTCCTCTGCCTGCTCGGCCTGCCGCTGATCGCCGCGATCAAGCGCGAAAACCCGGCTTCGCGCGCACTGTTCTGGGCGCTCGGCGTCGCCGGCATGGGGGTCGCCTTCTACCAATGGTGGGAATACGAGGCGCTGATCTTTCGAGCCGGCATGCCGCTGCCGATGGACACCGCCGTCGGCGTCGCCGCGCTGGCGATCCTGTTCGTCGCCACCTGGCGGATCATGGGGCCGGCGCTGCCGATCATCGCCGGGACGTTCCTCGCCTACACGCTGTTCGGCGAGTATCTGCCCTCGCCCTTTGTCACCCGCGGCTACGATTTTTCGCAGGTAATCGACCACATGGCCTTCGGCACCGAGGGCATCTACGGCATCCCGACCTACGTCTCGTCCACCTACATCTTCCTGTTCATCCTGTTCGGCTCGTTTCTCGAACGCGCCGGGATGATCAAGCTGTTCACCGACATCTCGCTCGGCCTCGTCGGTAGCGCCAAGGGCGGCGCGGCCAAGGTGGCGGTCATCTCCTCCGGCCTGATGGGCACAATCTCCGGCTCCGGCGTCGCCAATGTGGTGACCACCGGACAGTTCACCATTCCCTTGATGAAGCGTTTCGGCTACCGCGCCGCCTTCGCGGGGGGCGTCGAATCGACCGCTTCGATGGGCGGCCAGATCATGCCGCCGGTGATGGGCGCCGTCGCCTTCATCATGGCCGAGACTATCGACGTTCCCTACACCGCCGTCGTGCAGGCGGCGGTGGTCCCGGCGATCCTGTATTTCGGCTCGGTGTTCTGGATGGTGCATCTGGAAGCCGGCAAGCGCGGCCTGCTCGGCCTGTCGCGCGCCGAACTGCCCTCGCCGCTGGCGGCTCTCAGGAACGGCTGGTATCTGCTATTGCCGCTGATCGTTCTGGTCTGGCTGTTGTTCAACGGCTACACGCCGCTGTTCGCAGGCACCATCGGCCTCGCCCTGACGGCGCTTCTGATCCTCGGCGCGCCGCTCGCCGGGCGCATCTCTGTGCAGGCGCTGCGCTATGTGTTCTGGATCGGCCTCGGCCTGTCGGCCGCCGCCTTCTTTCAATATGGCATCATGCCGGTGATGATCGCGCTGGCGATCCTCATCGCCCTCTCGGCGCTGTTCAAGGGCGGTCGCGAGACGCTGATCTTGACCCGCGACGCGCTATCGGAAGGCGCCAAGACGGCGCTGCCGGTCGGCATTGCCTGCGCCATCGTCGGCATCATCGTCGGCACGATGACGCTGACCGGCGTCGCCAACACCTTCGGCCAATACATCGTCTCCGTCGGCGATACCTCGCTGTTCCTGTCGCTGGTGCTGACCATGATCACCTGCCTGATTCTGGGCATGGGCATTCCGACCATCCCCAACTACATCATCACCTCCTCGATCGCCGGTCCGGCCCTGCTGGCGCTGGGGGTGCCGCTGATCGTCTCCCACATGTTCGTGTTCTATTTCGGCATCCTCGCCGACCTCACCCCGCCGGTGGCTCTCGCCTGTTTCGCGGCGGCGCCGATCGCCAAGGCGCCGGGCCTGAAGATCTCGATGGAAGCGGTGAAGGTGGCGCTCGCCGGCTTCATCATTCCGTTCATGGCGGTCTACACGCCGGCGCTGATGCTGCAGGATGGTGGACCACTCGCCGATGCGATCGGCTTCTGGCCGGCGGTCATCTACGTCGTCATCAAGGCGTGCCTCGCCATCGGGCTGTGGGGCGCGGCAGCGATCGGCTTCCTCGTCGCGCCGCTCAAATGGTGGGAGCGGATTCTGGCCGCCGTCGCCGCCTTCACGCTGATCGCGGCGCTGCCGGCGACCGACGAAATCGGCTTCGGCCTCGCCGCGCTGGTGATCGGCTGGCACCTGTGGCAAGTGCGCAAGTACGGCGTGCCGGAAACGGTGAACCGCACCGGCGGACCCGGCGGTCTCGTGGAGCGGCCCGCTTCTGTCCAAGCCGCCGACGAAACGACGACACTGGCGCAATGATCTGCGTCCTCACCGCCGGCAAGACGATCGTGCTCGCCGCCTCCGCCTTCACCCTCGCCTGGACCCACTCGGTGGAAAAGACCAGCTGGCAGGAACGCTGGACCGCCGGGCCGGACGGGCTGACCGTGGTCGAGGGCCGCGTCGAGGGCTCCGGCGCCGGCATGGAGCCGCCGCCGGACGCGGTGCTCAAGGACGGCGCCTATGTCTATACGCCGCATCTCGCCGCCATCCCGGAGCTGGTGCTCGCCGCCTCCGGCGCGACCGGAGCGGGCTGGACCCTGTGCGCAGAGGGGAGTCCTGAGGGCACAGCTGGCGACTGCCTGACGCTCGGGGCCGAGCCTGCCGCGCCGATCGTGGTCCGCTGGTGCGACGCGGATAAGGCGGACGAGGTGGGAAATCCGTAGGCGGAGTCATCGCCTGCGCTGCTTCTGCAGCCGAAGGCAGCAAACGCCCTACCCCGCTGTCACCACCACCCGGCCCTTCATGCCGGCGCCCTCGTGCGGCAGGCAGACATAGTCGTAGGTGCCCGGCCGGGCGAATGTCCGCCGATAGATCCCGCCGGCCGGCAGTGGGCCATTGAACGGCCCCGCGCCCAGCGGCAGCCGGACATTGGCAGCATTCTTCGCCAGCGACGGATCGGCGGTCACGGTGTGGCCGAAGGGCGAGGCGTTGCGCCATTCGACGGTGTCGCCGGCTCTGACCTGGACAACCGCCGGACTGAACGCCAGCAGCGTCGTCGCGGAAATAACGGCCGCGACGCCCGGCGGCGGGCTCGTCGAACCGGCCGTGGCGCAGCCGCCAAGCGCGGCGAGGCCGGACAGGGCCGCGAGGCCGAGGACCTGGCGGCGGGACAGGCAGGAGCCGGCCGACGCGGCATCTGGGGATGATACAGGCATCGCAACCTCCCAAGCGGGCAGAGCGTTGCAGTTTACGCCTGCTGTGGACGTTCGGTAAGTTCGCTGGCGCCGCCGACGGCCCTGCGGCATCGTTTGGAGCATCACTTCGGCGGCATCGGTCCGCTATCCAGTCGAGGCAAGCATGCGATTTACAGAAGCCGTCCGCTCGGTGTTTTCGAACTACGCCATTTTCCAGGGCCGCGCGCCGCGCTCGGAATTCTGGTGGTTCGTGCTGTTCACCCTGATCGCCAGTTTTGTCCTAGGCCTCGTCGACAGCGTGATCGTCGGACCCATCCTCGGTTTGAGCCCGCTGAGCGGTCACGGCGCCCGCCCTTTGGACGCGCTGTTCACGCTGGCGGTCTTCCTGCCGACGCTGGCGGTGGCCGCGCGGCGGCTGCACGACACCGGCCGCTCGGCGTGGTGGCTGCTGGTCGGCCTGATCCCGCTGATCGGCTGGCTGGTCTTCCTCTATTTCGCCGCCCAGCCCAGCGAGGCGGTGACCAACGAATACGGCCCACCTCCACTGGGACGGCGCGAGGCCTATCGCTGACGGGTCTGCCAGTCCGGGTTGATCCAGGGTCGCAGTTCGGGCTCCGGCGCCAGCATCCCCTCGTCCAAGATATGGTCGGCGGCCTTTTCGCCGACCATCACCGACGGGCCGTTGAGATTGCCGTTGGTGATGCGCGGGAAGATCGAGCTGTCGGCGAGGCGCAGATTGTCGATGCCGATCACCCGGCATTCGGGATCGACCACGGCGTTGGCGTCGCTCTCGGCGCCGAGGCGCGCGGCGCCGCAGGGGTGATAGGCGCTTTCGGCGTAATGGGCGATGAAGCCGTCGAGGTCGGAATCGCTCTGTAGCGCTTCGCCCGGCTGGATCTCCGGCCCGCGATAGTCATCGAAGGCGGCCTGCGCGAAGAGCTCGCGGGTCAACCGAATTGCCTGGCGAAACTCGGTCCAGTCGTCGTCATGCGACATGTAGTTGAAGCGGATCGCCGGCTTGGCACCTGGATCGGCGCTGGTCAGCTGGATATCGCCCCGCGATTTCGAGCGCATCGGCCCGACATGGGCCTGGAAACCGTGGCCGGGGGCTGCCGCCTGGCCGTCATAGCGGATCGCGCCCGGCAGGAAGTGGTACTGGATATCGGGATAGTCGATGCCGGCGCGTGAGCGGATGAAGCCCGCCGCCTCGAAATGGTTGGTGGCGCCGTAGCCGGTGTGCAGCATCATCCATTCCAGCCCGACCCGGCCCTTGGAGAACAGGTCGAGATAGCCGTTGAGGGTGATCGGCTGGGTGCAGCTCTGCTGGATGTAGAGTTCGAGATGATCCTGCAGGTTTTGCCCGACGCCCGGGCGGGCAAGCCGCGTGTCGATGCCGACGCGGGACAGCTCGGCCGGATCGCCGATGCCCGAATGCATGAGGATCAGCGGCGAGTTGATGGCGCCGGCGGCAAGCACCACCTCGCGCCGCGCCTTGACGAGGCCGGTGGTGCGGCCGGATCGCTTCACCTCGACGCCAGTGGCGCGATTGCCTTCGAAGGCGACGCGCATGACATTGGCCTGGAGCAGCCGGCAATTGCCCCGCGCCATGGCCGGTCTCAGATAGGCGTTGGCCGCCGACCAGCGTCGGCCGCGCCAGATCGTCTGCTGCATCGGGCCGAAGCCCTCGGGGTATTCGCCGTTGTAGTCGTCGGTGACCGGATAGCCGGCTTGCCGCCCGGCCTCGACGAAGGCGCCATAGAGCGGGTTTTCCATGGCGCCACGCTTGACGTTGAGCGGGCCGGAACCGCCGCGCCAGGCCGGATCACCGCCATTTGCCGTCGTCGCTTGGCCCGTTCCGGGGCCGGCGCCCCCCTCGAAGCACTCCATGCGCTTGAAATAGGGAAGCACGTCGGCATAGGCCCAGCCGGATGCGCCGATCTCGGCCCAATGGTCGAAATCATGGGCGTGGCCGCGCACGAACACCATGCCGTTGATCGAGGAGGAGCCGCCAATGACCCGGCCGCGCGGGGTGGCGAGGCGCCGACCGGCGAGCGCCGGCTCGGGCTCGGAGCGGTAACCCCAGTCGTAGCGGGCCATGTTCATCGGAAAGGACAGCGCGCCCGGCATCTGGATGAACGGGCCGGCATCAGTGCCGCCGGCCTCGACGACGACCACGTCGTATTTTCCGCTTTCCGACAGCCGGTAGGCCAGCGCCGAGCCGGCCGAACCAGAGCCGACAACGACGTAGTCGGCTTCCTCGATGACTTTCATGTGCCGATCTCCGCGTCGATGTAGCGTTCAACCATCCGGACGGCCGCAGGTCCGTCGGGGGCGGTGAGCGGGGTCAGCGCCTGGCGCAGCCAGACGCCGTCGATCATCGCGCCGGTCGCCGCGGCGACCGGGATGGCCGCATCGGCGCCGAGGAGCGGTGCGAGGCCGGAGATCAGATTGGTCTCCAGCCGGCGGAAATACAGCCGCAATAGCCGCGCCGCCTCGGACGAGCGGCGGGCGTAGAGGTAGAAGACCAGCCAGGCGGCGATGGCCTCGCGGGAAAACTGGCTGGGATCGAAGCAGCCTTCGATGACGGCGCTGACCCGCTCGCGGGGTGTGCCGGCAGCAGTGAGCCGGCGGGTGAGGCCATCGCGAAAGCCGAACAGCAGATGGCGCATCGCGGCGATCATCAAATCGTCCTTGGCGCCGAAATAATGATGCACCAGCGCCGGCGACACCGAGGCGCGGGCGGCGATCTGCGCCATGGTGGTGGCCTCCATCGAGCCGGCTTCCTCGATGGCAGCAATGGCTGCGGTGATCAGCGCCTCGCGGCGGGCGGCCTCGAGGCCTGTCGCGGCGGGCCGGATGCGGGTCCATTGGTTCATGGCCGGCAGCATAGATCGATTGATTGATCCGTCAATCAACGATCGGTGACTGACGTCCGGAGTGGCGCCGGCGACGCGGGGAAAGACACTAGCAAAGCGTCGCCAGCCGCGCTTATGATCGAGCTGTCACGCGACCAACGCCCGCCGGGAGATGGCATCGCCGCCGACCCTGGCGCCCCGCCATGATGGGAAGGATCTGACATGCGACTGCTTTTCGCTTCCGCCGCCGCACTGGCGCTGACCGCCGCGAGTGGCGGCGCCGCGCTCGCCGAGTACAGACTGACGATCCTGCACACCAATGATTTTCACAGCCGCATCGAGCCGATCAACAAATACGATTCGGGCTGCGGCGAGAAGGACGCCGCCGAGAACGCCTGTTTCGGTGGCTCGGCGCGGCTCGCGACCGGCATCAAGGCCGCGCGGGAAGCGGCGGCGAATTCGATTCCCGTCGACGGCGGCGACCAGTTCCAAGGCTCGCTGTTCTATACCAAATACAAGGGCAAGGCGGCGGCCGAGCTGATGAACACGCTCGGCTACGAGGCGATGACGGTCGGCAATCACGAGTTCGACGACGGGCCAAAGGTGCTGCGCGCCTTCATGGAGGCGATCGACTTCCCGATCCTGCTCGCCAATGCGGATATTTCCAAGGAGCCGGAACTCGCCGACGCGCTGAAATCCTCGACGGTGATCGAGAAGGACGGCGAAAGGATCGGCCTGATCGGCATCACGCCGGCCGACACGGCCGAATTGTCGAGCCCCGGCCCGAACGTCAGTTTCGCCGATCCGGTGGCGGCCTTGAAACGCGAGGTCGAAAAATTGACCGGCGAGGGCGTCACCAAGATCGTCGTGCTCAGCCATTCCGGCTACGCGGTCGACCAGCGCGTCGCGGCCGAAGTACCCGGCATCGACGTCATCGTCGGCGGCCACACCAACACGCTGTTGTCGAACACCGACAAGAAAGCCAAGGGCCCCTACCCGACCATGATCAAGGGGCCCGAGGGCGATGTGGCCATCGTCCAGGCCTATGCCTATGGCAAATATCTCGGCCAGCTGGACGTGACCTTCGACGATGCCGGCATCGTCACCGCCGCCTCGGGCGAGCCGATCATCATGGATGGCGAGGTGGTCGAAGACAGCGCGCTGAAGACCCGAATCGCGGAACTGGCCAAGCCGCTGGACGAAATCCGCCAGAAGGTCGTGGCCGAGACGAGCGCGCCGATCGACGGCGGCCGCGACACCTGCCGGGCGGGCGAATGCCAGATGGGCAACCTTGTCGCCGAGGCGATGCTCGACCGGGTCAGGGACCAGGGCGCCGAGATCGCCATCACCAATGGCGGCGGCCTGCGCGCCTCGATCGACGCCGGTGAGATCACCATGGGCGAGGTGCTGACCGTCTTACCGTTCCAGAACACGCTGGCGACCTTCAAGCTGACCGGCACCGACTTCAAAAAGGCGCTGGAGAATGGCGTCTCCGAGGTCGAGGAAGGCGGCGGCCGGTTCCCGCAGGTGGCTGGGCTGAAGTTCACCTGGTCGAAAGCCGGCACGCCGGGCGAGGACCGGGTGACGTCGGTCGCGGTCAAGGAGGGTGATGGCTTCGTGCCGCTCGACCCGGAGAAGACCTATCTCATCGTCTCCAACGACTTCATGCGCGGCGGCGGCGACGGCTACAAGATCTTCGCCGACAAGGGGATGGAGGCCTATGATTTCGGCCCGGCGCTCGACGAGGTGGTGGCGCAGTATCTTGGCCGGGACAACGCCGCCTATGATCCCGCCACCGACGGGCGGATCACCGAGGAACAGTAGGCGCAAGCCTGCGACGATATAGGACATGAGGCCGGCGGGACGCGCCGGCCTCTTCGTGTCGAGGATAGGCCATGCCGCAAACGACCGTCTCGACCGCCGGATATTCCCGGTGGCACGCCCTGATCGGGCTCGTCATCGTCGCGCTGGCGGCGCTTGTCCTCTACGCCATGGGCCGCGAACCGATCTGCACCTGCGGCACGGTCAAGCTCTGGCACGGCGTGGTGCAAAGCTCGGAAAACTCCCAGCATCTGTCGGACTGGTATTCGCCCTCGCACGTCATCCACGGCTTCATCTTTTTCGGGCTTGGATGGCTGGTTTTGCGGCGCTGGTCGCTCGGCGCCCGGCTCGTCCTGGCACTCATCGTCGAAAGCGCCTGGGAGATCGCCGAGAACACCGACAGGGTGATCCAGCACTACCGCGAGGCGACGATCTCGCTCGACTATTTCGGCGACAGCATCGTCAATTCGGTCAGCGATCTCGGCTTCATGGTGCTCGGCTTCTGGCTGGCCGACCGGCTGCCGGTCTGGCTGACGGTCCTGATCGCCGTCACCTTCGAGCTGTTCACCGGATGGATGATCCGCGACAATCTCACCCTCAACGTCCTGATGCTGCTCTGGCCGATCGAGGCGGTGAAGGTCTGGCAGGGCGGGGCGTAGCCCTATGATCACAGCGCAGCCGGGCTTTCGCCCAGCTGCGCTAACGAGTCTGACGTTATTTCTTCTCGTTCTTTTCCAGCCAAGTCTGTAGCTGCTCGATTTCCTTCTCTTGATCATCGATCATCTTCTGAGCTAGCGCCTTCAATTCCTCGTCCTTGCCGTTCTCCAGCTCGACCTTCGCCATCTCGATCGCGCTTTGATGGTGGGGGATCATCATCTTCGCAAAATCGGTATCGGCATCCCCGGACATCTGGATGGCTCCCATCTGCTCCTGCATACGCTGCATGGCATCCATGTAGCCTTGCGAGCTTTGCGTTGGGGCAACGCCCTCTTGCATGGACATCGTCTGCCCCTGCATGTCAGCTTGGCCCTGCATCATCTTGCCCATATCGTCGCCGCCGGCCTTCTGGCCGTCCTGCGCGAAGCCGGCAACTGCCGGCAGAGCAAGAACGGCGGCGAGCGCCGCATTAGCGAGAAACTTGCGCATGGTCTTGATCTCCAGGTTGATTGCGGTGCCTCGCCAGGCCGATGCCGGGTCGGCCTTCGCAACACACACTCATCTATGACCGTTTGATGACGTCTAGCTGGCGATTACAGCAATTTCGGAACATGTATATTTTACTCATGGTAATATACCAATTTACAAATATAAATAATGCAAATTTATAGGATATATATGTTAATATCGTATAGATATAATATATCTTCTTGTCTATAATGGTATATTATAAGATTACAGAAATATAGCCAGTGACGCCAGTCAGTTTCGATGTGCCGCACCGCGGAGTCCGGCGTACGGCCATGACCACGATGGGCGATTGGGTGATTGTGCGGCGGACCCCCACACGCCCCTCCCCCGCCTTCCAGGTAAGCCCCCTGATGTCCGGCACTGGCACTCGCCTCGAAATGCCGCGCCGCCACGCAGCAAGACCGTGGATATCGTCCGATATGCCTTTCTTGTAATACGATGATTTACTGACGAATGGCGACCGAAGTTTATTTCGGAAATTATAGAACTTTCGGAAACTGACTGTGCCTGTGGCGCCGGTAATGTCCGTTTAATCGTAACCTGCTAGCAAAAGGCATGGCATCGCTTTGGCAATCCCTTTTTGCGAACCTCGCGCTCGTTGCGATCCTGGTCGTACTGTGGGACTTCATCAGCGAGTGGACGGGGCGGCTGTCGGTGCGGCTCCAGCCCCTGCTCCTGGGGCTCATCATGGGCGGCGGCGCCATCGTGTCGATGGCGACGGCGCAACCGCTGTTCCCGGGGTTTGTCATCGACCTGCGCGCACCGTTGGTGGCCGCCGCGGCCTTCTTCGGCGGTCTGCCGGCAGTGGCCGTCGCCGGGACGGCAACCCTGATCTACCGTCTGCATCTTGGCGGCGCGGGCGTGCCAGCGGGCGTTCTTGATCTGCTGATCGCTTGCCTTGTCGGGCTTGCCGGTTTCTGGTGGACGCGGTCTCGGCCCAAGACGACCAGCCTTATCCTGATCGTCGCGCTCGTGGTCGCGTTTTCCCGACTGCTCGCCTATGTCGCCGTCCCGGCGGACATGCGCATGGCGCTTCTCGCAAGCACCGGATTTCCGCTCGTCGCGCTCACCTTCGTCAGTACGGTACTGATGACCGTCGTGTTGCAATGGCAGGCGCGGCGGCGCGACCTGTTGACCTCCAACCTGATCTACCGGGCGATGGTGCGTGAACTGCCCGACTGCCTCAACGTGAAGGATATGGAGGGCCGGTTCGTCGTCGCCAACCCGGCCACGGCGACGCTGATGCGGGCGGACACCGCGGAAGGCCTGATCGGCAAATCCGACTTCGACTTCTATCCAGCCGACCTGGCGGAAAAATTCCGGCAGGACGAAGCCGCCATGTTGAAGCGCGGCAAACCCGAGCGCGTCGACCAGGAGACGCTATTGCCGAACGGAACGACCGGCTGGCTTTCGACGCTCAAGGTCCCTCTCAGGAATGAACAAGGCCGCGTCGTCGGAATTATCACCTACAATCGCGACATCACCGAGATGAAGCGCGCGGCTCAGGTCAAGGCCGAATTCATCGCGACCGTCAGCCACGAGTTGCGCACGCCTTTGACCTCGATCCGCGGCTCGCTTGGCCTCGTCGCCGCCGGCATGGCGGGGGAACTGCCGGCCAAGGCCGCCCGCCTGGTCGAGATCGCGCACGATAACAGCGAACGTTTGGTGCTGTTGATCAACGACATTCTCGACATGGAGAAGATCGAATCGGGGAAGATGCAGTTCGATCTGAGGCCCACGCCCCTTCGTGACTTGATCGAGGGCGCCATCAGCGCCAGTGCCAACTATCTCCCCGAGCGACAGATCCAGACCGTACTGATCGACGACGCTCCGCGCGCGCAGGCGAACATCGACCCCAACCGCCTGCATCAGGTGCTTGCCAACCTTCTGTCGAACGCGATCAAATTTTCTCCGGTCGGAGCAACGGTCACGGTGAAGATCGGACGACGCGAGGGCGGCCGGCTGCGCCTTTCGGTGATCGACACGGGACCGGGCATCGAGGACGCGTTTCGGGAGCGGATTTTCGGCAAGTTCGAACAGGCGGATGCCTCCGATACACGGGAGAAAGGTGGCACCGGCCTCGGCCTCAGCATCGCCAAGGCCATTGTGGAAAAGCTCGATGGCACGATCGGCTTCGACACACAGTTGGGCGCGGGGACCGTGTTCTACGTCGATCTGGCGGAATTCCTCGCCGCGTCGAGGGAACTCGAGCTTCCGCCGGAGTCCGGCGATCTCCGGCCGCGGATCTTGCATGTAGAGGACGACGAAAGCGTTCTCCACATCATGTCGATGGGATTGGGGACGGATATCTCGATCGCGTCAGCGCGCTCCTTGACCGAGGCTCGGCAGATTCTTGCCCACAGCCAGTTCGACGTCGTCATCCTCGATATCGCGCTGCCCGACGGATCGGGGCTCGATCTGCTGCCGGATCTACCCGAACAGACTGCGGTGATCGTCTTCTCGGCGGCGGAGATCAGCCGCGATGTGCATGCGCGCGTCAGGGCGACGGTGACCAAGACGCGGTCGTCGGAACTGGACGTGGCGAGACTCGTCAAGAGTTTTCTACCCGCGTCGGCTCTATCGCCCGGCGCCTAGAGCATCGGGGCCGCGAGGCAGCAGAACGGCGACACCATCGCCTGACTTTGACAGAATCGCGCAAATGGCGGAGGAGACCCCGCCGCTGACTTCACGCCTGCGCGCTTTCGACCGGGGTGATCGCCACACGGTGAGGAGAAGCCCTACCCCCCCTCCGCGTAGAGCACCCGGTGATCCAGCAGATAGCGCGCGAAGAGCGGCAGGCTGGCCGAGCCGATCTCGCGGGCGCTGGAACCGATCGTGCCAGGCCGGATCTCCAGCGGCGTCAAGCCCTTGCGCTTGAGGTTCGCCATCGCCCGTTCGGTTGTCGCGACCAGGCGCGCGCGCACGGCCGGCGGAAAGCCGCCGTCGATGACCGCACATTCGAAATCATAGATCGAACTCGCCGCAACGAAAGCATGGGCGAGCCCCTCCCCGGCGATCGCCAGCCAGCGATCGAGGATGGGGCCGAGCCCGTCCCAGGCCGCATCGCTTCGCCAGATCGCACTTGGATCGCCGCCATCTTCGGCGATCATCTTCTCCAGGACAAAGATCGAGGCGACGTTTATCAGTTCGTCGAATCCGCCCGTGTCGGAACCCGCCACCCTAGCGCGGGGTACCGGCATCGGTCCGAGCGCCGCGGCATTGCCGGTCCGACCGGTGACGACGTCGCCACCGATGACAAGCCCGCCGCCGACGAAGGCTCCGACGAAGACGTAGAGATAATCCGACGAGCGCGTGGCGCCGAAGACGTTCTCGGCAGCGCAGGCGGCGGTCGCGTCGTTGGCGAGATGAACCGACAGGCCGGTCGCTTCGCCCAGGAGCCCGACAATGTCGGCGCTGCGCCATTCGTCCATAATCGTCGCCGGTGCGTCGATTTCGTCGGCCCACGACCACAGCTCGAAGGGCATGGCGACGCCGAGGCCGACGATCCGCGTTCGCAATTCCGGCTCGATCGCGGCGACGACGCGCGCCGCGGCAACGGCGACGAAGTCCAAGACGGCGTCGAGCTTGGGATAGGCATAGGTGCGGCGTTCGCGCGCTCGTATAACGCCGACGAAATCCATCAGCACCAGCTCGACCGAGCGCCGGCCGATCTTGACCCCCAGTGAGAACACCCCGTCGGGGTTGAGCCGCATCGGCACCGAGGGCTGGCCCACCCGGCCGCGACGAGGCTTTTCGCGCAGCACCAGATGTTCGGCCTCCAGCGCGCGCATGATCACCGACGCGGTTTGCGGCGACAGGCCGGTGTGCCGGGCGATATCGGCCTTGGCCAGCTCGCCGTGGCGGCGGATCAGCGTCAGCACGGCGCGCTCGTTGTGGGCCCTCAGGCCGGCCTGGTTCGAGCCGCGCATGCGTTCGTCGCGACGTGTCGCCGCGGCTGTCTCGCCGGCCGTCGTGTGATCCATGCGTTCCTCCCCAATCCCCAAACCGATCGCGATTCCAAGGACGGCGTCTGACGCTTTGGCGCTCGACGTGGGTGCAACTGTTCCACTCCGCGAAGTTTCGGTCAATAAATAAATCCACCTGATTTATATTCATTGACAAGCCGCAGGCCGTGGTGTTTCGTGAGGAGTGATCGGGCTGTCGAGGAGGCGGCCCGGCCCGCCGACCGGGCGCTACCCGGCGCATTTATCATTCAGTTTGGGAGGGTTTGTCCGTGACAATCCGCACGCTTCTCGCATCCACCGCCATCGTCGCCGCGACCGTTGCCGGGCTTGCCGCTCCGGCCGCCGCGCAGGAAGGCACCAAGGCCTGCCTGATCACCAAGACCGACATCAACCCCTTCTTCGTCAAGATGAAGGAAGGCGCCACCGCCAAGGCCAAAGAGCTCGGCATCGAGCTGTCGACCTTCGCCGGTAAGGTCGACGGCGATCACGAGACCCAGGTCCAGGCGGTCGAAAGCTGCATCGCCGCCGGCGCCAAGGGCATCCTGATCACCGCGTCCGACACCAAGGCGATCACCGACGTGGTCAAGCAGGCCCGCGACCAGGGCGTTCTGGTCATCGCGCTCGATACGCCGCTGGAGCCGATCGATGCGGCCGACGCAACCTTCGCCACCGACAATTTCAAGGCCGGCGAGCTGATCGGCCAGTGGGCCAAGGCAACGCTGGGCGACAAGGCGGCCGACGCCAAGATCGCGCTGCTCGACCTGTCGCCGTCGGCACCCTCGGTCGATGTCCTGCGCGACCAGGGCTTCCTCAAGGGCTTCGGCATCGACATCAAGGACGAGAAGAAGATTGGCGACGAGGACGACCCGCGCATCGTCGGCCATGACGTCACCGCCGGCAACGAGGAAGGTGGCCGCACCGCGATGGAAAACCTTCTGCAGAAGGACCCCGACATCAACGTAGTCTATACCATCAACGAGCCCTCGGCCGCCGGAGCCTACGAGGCGCTGAAATCATTCGGCAAGACCGAAGGCGTGCTGATCGTTTCCGTCGACGGCGGCTGCCCGGGCGTCAAGAACGTCGAGGAGGGCGTGATCGGCGCCACCTCGCAGCAATACCCGCTGGACATGGCGTCCAAGGGCATCGAGGCGATCGCCCAGTTCGCCAAGGACGGCACCGTGCCCAAGCCGAGCGAAGGGCTCGATTTCTTCGACACCGGCGTCAATCTGGTGACGGACAAGGCCGTCGATGGCGTCGAGTCGATCGACGTCAAGGAAGGCACCGATCGCTGCTGGGGCTGATCTTCCAAGTGGGCGGCCCTTCGCGGGCCGTCCACTTGACCCCGCCCGTCCCTCGCGCGTTGATGCGTTAGCGGCCCTGGCCTTCCGGAGCGACACGCCATGACTGAAACCACCGACAAGGGGGCGGATTTCGAATCCTCCCTGAGCCAGAGCGACAGCGCCGTCGCCGCCTTCGGGCATCGCCCGCGCGGCCCGCTCGGCAACCTGCAGCATTTCCTGCACGGCAACCCGACCATGGTGCCGGTCATCGTGCTCTTGCTGTCGGTGTTGGTGTTCGGTCTCGTCTCCGACAATTTCTTCTCCGCCTTCAACCTGTCGCTGATCATGCAGCAGGTGGCGATCGTCGGCATATTGGCGGCGGCGCAGAGCCTCGTCATCCTCACCGCCGGCATCGATTTGTCGGTCGCCGCCGTCATGGTGATGGTTTCGGTGATCATGGGCCGGCTGTCGACCGAGTTCGGCCTGCCGGTGCCGCTGGCGATTCTGGTCGGCCTCGTCGTCGGCGCGCTCACCGGCTTGCTCAACGGCATTTTGGTCACCCGCGTGCGGCTGCCACCCTTCATCACGACGCTGGGCACCTGGAACATCTTTCTGGCGCTGAACTATTATTTCTCCAATCGCGAGACCATCCGCAGCCAGACGCTCGACGCCGACGCGCCACTCCTGAAGCTGTTCGGCGAACGTTTCACCCTAGGCGGCGCGGTGCTGACCTGGGGCGTCGTCCTGATGATCGCGATCTTCCTGATCCTTTGGTACGTGCTCAACCGCACCGCCTGGGGCCGGCATGTCTACGCCATTGGCGACGACAAGGAAGCGGCGGAGCTCTCCGGCATTCGCACCGACCGCACGCTGGTCTCGGTCTATGTCGTCGCCGGCTTCATCTGCGCCATCGCCGCGTGGGCCTCGATCGGCCGCGTCGGCTCGGTCAGCCCCACGTCGTTCTTCGAGGCCAATCTGGAATCGATCACCGCCGTGGTGATCGGCGGCATCTCCCTGTTCGGCGGCCGCGGCTCGATCCTCGGGCCGATGATCGGCGCCCTCATTGTCGGCGTGTTCAATTCCGGCCTGCGGCTCGGCGGTGTCGACGTACTGTGGCAGGTCTTCGCCACCGGCTGGCTCATCATCATCGCGGTCGCCATCGACCAGTGGATCAGGAAGATCTCCGCATGAGCGCCTCCCAGACTCCCGTCCTGTCGGCCCGCGGCCTCGTCAAGAACTACGGCCGCGTCACCGCTCTCGACCACGCCGACTTCGACCTCTATCCGGGCGAGATCCTGGCGGTTATCGGCGACAACGGCGCTGGCAAGTCGACGCTGATCAAGGCGCTGTCCGGCGCGGTCGTCGTCGACGAAGGCGAAATCCGGCTGAACGGCGAGCCGGTGCGGTTCACCGCGCCGATGCAGGCGCGCGACGCCGGCATCGAGACGGTCTACCAGAATCTCGCGCTGTCGCCGGCCCTGTCGATCGCCGACAACATGTTCCTGGGGCGCGAGATCCGCAAACCCGGCCCGCTCGGCAAATATCTCCGGATGCTCGACCGCGCCGCGATGGAAAAGATCGCCCGCGACAAACTCTCCGAACTCGGGCTGATGACCATCCAGAACATCGCCCAGGCGGTGGAGACCTTGTCCGGTGGTCAGCGCCAGGGCGTCGCGGTGGCCCGCGCGGCGGCTTTCGGCTCCAAGGTGCTGATCCTCGACGAGCCGACGGCGGCGCTTGGCGTCAAGGAATCGCGCAAAGTTCTTGAGCTGATCCAGGACGTACGCTCGCGCGGCATGCCGATCGTGCTGATCTCGCACAATATGCCGCATGTCTTCGAGGTCGCCGACCGGATTCACATCCACCGGCTGGGACGGCGTCTGTGCGTCGTCGATCCGAAGAACGCGACGATGAACGACGCGGTTGCGCTGATGACTGGCGCCAAGCAGCCGGAGCCGGAGATGGCAGCGGCATAATTTCAAGCCGAGATGGTGGCGACCGGCGGCGCGTGACGTGCCGCCGGTCGCTCGCCGTCAGGCCGCGATCATGCCGTTCCTGCGAAGGCCTCTTTCGAGGGTCTTCGCCCGCTGGCGAGCCGGCCCTGAATGAGCCGAATTGCCAGCGTCGCCATCGGCGGTCGTGCGGATTTCGGCCATCATTCGCAACAGCTCGGAGGCCGTGTCCCTGAGCGTGACCGCGACTGCGGCCGCCTGCTCGACCATCGCCGCGTTCTGCTGGGTATGCTGGTCCATCTGCGCGACGGCGGTGTTCACCTCCTTGATGGCGATGGCCTGTTCACTGGACGTGTTGGCGAGATCGGCCACGCCAGCGGTGATCTCCGTGGAGCGTTCGACGATCTTGCCGAGCGCCTCGCCCGTGCCCCCGACCAGCTCGACCCCGCTCGCGATTTCCACCGAACTTGCCGAAATCAGCGTCTTGATCTCCTTGGCGGCCTCCGCCGAACGCTGGGCGAGCCCGCGCACCTCCTGGGCGACCACGGCAAAGCCGCGACCGGCCTCGCCGGCCCGCGCCGCCTCGACCCCGGCGTTCAGCGCCAGAAGATTGGTCTGAAAGGCGATCTCGTCGATCACCCCGATGATCATGCCGATTTCTTTCGACGACTGCTCGATCCGGCCCATCGCCGCGACCGCCTTCTGGACGATCTCTCCGACATTCCGGGCTTCGTTCATCGAACTTTGGACATTCGCCGAAACCTCGGCGGCGCGGCTCGATGCGCCCTGAACCCCAACGGCGAGCTGCTGCAGGGCGGCGGCGGTCTCTTCCAGGCCGGCGGCTTGCTGCTCGGTGCGGCGGGCGAGATCCTCCGATGCGCTGGCGATCTCCCGCGCGCCGGTTTCCACCGCCTCCGCCGATCCGCGCGTTGACGCGACGGTGCCCCCGAACGCCGTGACGGCCTGATTGAAATCGTCCTTCAGCGCCTGAAACTCTTCAGGAAACGCCGCCGTGATCGGTTGGGACAGATCGCCCTCGGCCATCCGCTTCAGCGCCTTGCCCAGTTCGTCGACGACGATGCTGCGAGCCGCGCCGCGTTGCTGCTCTTCCTGGATGCTTTTCTCGGACGCCTGCCGGGTGAGGATATCCAGATAGCTGGAGATCGTGCGCTCCATGTCGAGGAGCGCGACTTGGATCAGGGCGTCGATCGAGGCCGTGACCTCTTCTGTCTTGCCTTTGACGAAGAGGCCTTTCGGCCAGAGCTGTGCCAGGGTTCGGCTGGCGAGCGCTCCGAGCAGCGACCCGTAGCCAGCGATGAACTCTTTCGGCTCGAGGCCGATGCGCGCATGGGCCGTGCCGATGCGCTCCGTTCGCGCGACATGGGCGGCTCCGATTTCCCCCTTGGCGAGAGCCAGCCAATGCTCCTTCTGCTTGTCATAGGCATACTGCAAATGTCGTTCGTCGGTGAAGAACGCCTTCATGGATGAATTGCCACGGATCACCGTGTAGAACTGGTCAAGCGCGCCATCCAGCACGCTCGTGAGAATGGGTTCGATGCGTCGCAACGCGGCGAGGCTTGCGGCGTCCAAGCCCGCGGAGGCGGGCTCATTATTTTTCTGGGGGGTGCTGGCGTGCATGTTTTGACCCTTGGGGAAAGAAATTTCTACCGTATTTGGCTTCCTGACGTTTCCCGCCGGAATCGAACGTCGAATCACGCTCTCGCCTCGATATACGTAGCCAGACATCTTTATGAATTCGTTTACCTTGGGGCCCCGGTTGGCGTTTCACTTGAAGATGAGAGATCGAACAGGACACTCGCTATCGGGCTGGAAATCCCATCCGATTCCATTGGCATTGCAGCGAATTTTTCCGGCTTCGAACGCAATTCGCCAAGCCGGTCCGCGCAGCGGTTTCATCGTCGGACAAGGCATACGACAATTGTCGCAGTATTAATGGGCGGAAATCCTTTGAGGAGGGGCGCAGCGAGTTGCCACCGCTTCATTTTTCATCGAGCCTTCTCAGCCTTTTGCCTATTGTCTCGGATGAGATTTCGTCCGTCGACAATATAAACGCCACCTTCGTCTGGCGCTGAATTCCCCCGAACGCCGCCACCTCTCCCGTCCGCTATGAAGCGGCTCTGAAGGAGCGTGTATGACCTACGATCTCTATTACTGGCCGATGATTCCGGGTCGCGGCGAATATGTGCGCCTCGTCCTGGAAGCGGCTGAAGCGCCCTATCGCGACGTGGCGCGGCTGCCGGAAAGCGAAGGCGGCGGTATCGGCGCCATGATGGCGTTTGTCGCCGGCCGCCATGGCCATCGCACCCCGTTCGCGCCGCCTTTCCTTGTGGATGGAGATCTGCTGATTTCGCAAACTACCGAGATTTGTGTCTTTCTCGGCGAGCGTCATGGGCTTGCGCCGAAGGACGAAGCCGACCGGCTGTTTGCCCGCTCGATCGCTCTGACCACTGCCGATTTTGTCAACGAGGCGCACGACACCCATCATCCGGTCGGCATCGAGGACTATTACGAGGATCAAAAAAGCGAGGCGAAGCGGCGCGCGGCCGGCTTTCGCGACAAACGCATGCCGAAATATCTCGGCTGGTACGAGCGCCTGATCGCCGCCAATCCGGCTGGCTCCGGCTTTCTCGTCGGCGCTGACTTATCCTATGCCGATCTCGGCCTGTTCCAGACCCTTGCCGGCCTCGCTTACGCCTTTCCCAAGCGGATGGCGGCACTCGCTGCGGACTACCCGAAAACCGAGGCGCTGGCAGCGCGGGTCGCCGCCCATCCGGCGGTCGCCGCCTATCTGGCGAGCAAGCGGCGCATCGCCTTCAATGAGGACGGCATCTTTCGCTATTACCCGGAACTCGACGCCGACTGACGCCGACCCGACGCGCAAACGCCCCGGCACTGCGGTCGGGGCGTTGCAATCGATGGCGGCGGAGCGGAACGCCCCGCCCTACAACCTCATCAATTGGCGAGCTTGGAGGCGAACAGCGCCAGCGCCTTCTGATAGACACCGGCCCGATTCCAGTCGCGCAGCACCGAGAAATTCGGCTGCCCCTCCTGGTATCCGGCGCCCGGCCGCCAGCCATGCTGACGCAGGAAGTTCGCGGTCGAGGCGAGCACATCGGCCTTCGAATTGATCAGGTCGCGCCGGCCGTTGCCGTCGCCGTCGACGGCGAAGCGCAGATAGTTCTTGGCCAGGAACTGGGTCTGGCCGATCTCGCCGGCCCAGGCGCCACGCATATTCTCCGGCCGCATATCGCCGCGATCGACGATCGCCAGAGCCGCCAGCAGTTCCTCGGTGAAGAAGGCCGAGCGGCGGCAATCATAGGCCAGCGTCGCCAGCGAGCTGAAGATGTTCATGTTGCCGGAATTCGCACCGAAGCCGGTCTCCATGCCCCAGATCGCGACAATGACCTCCTTCTGGACGCCGTAGCGCTGTTCGATGGAGTTCAACAGGCCGGCGTTCTTCTGGATGATCCCTTTGCCCTTCTTGACGAAGGATGCCGGCGCCCGGCGCTGCATGAAGGCGTCGAGCGACAGCTTCATGGAATGCTGGTTGCGGTCGAGACTGATGACCTTGCTGCTGTACTTTGTCGGCATCAGCGCGGATTGGATGGTGCCTGCGGAGATTCCGGCGCGCTGCGCCTCCTGGGCGAATTGCTGTTTCCATTGGTTGAAGCCGCCGGGACCATTGCCACACTGGGCGGCCAGCGCCGGAGCGGCGGTTACGCCAAGTGCCAGTGCCAAAGTCGCGGCGAGCGCCCGGATGGATGTCAGTCGAGCCTTCATGGGGTTTTCCTTGTGCAGATGCATTGAAAGCGACAGCCTGGGCCGGCCGTGTGGAGGTTGCGGGGTTGGACGGACAGCGATCCGCCGCTAACGCAAGTGGAGCGCCAAACGGGATTCCGCCGCTATCGTCGCCAAAAAACGTGAAACCATTGGGTTTCTTACCCTATTAGGCCATCCTTGCGTAGTGCAGGGATGCGACAATGTCCGTCGGCGTAACACTTTGGGTAAACGGATCGTTCCTGCGACACCCGTCCGGGTGATGCGCCCGCGTGCGATTGCGGCTTCGGGAGCAGCGATCGAGCACCGACCGCCGAACGGTCGGCATTGGTCTTGGCGGGGATGAATTGGTCCGTCGCCCTTAACGATTTTTTGCCTGAAAGTGGGGCAGGTTGCGCGCATGACCGACGCTGCTCCGCACCCTTCCTCACCATCCCTCGACGCCCTGCCGATGCGGGCCAGGTCGGCCTGTGGCAGTTCGAGACCGAGAGCGGCCGCCTCGTCTGGGATCAGCGAATACGCGACATCTACGGCATGGGTCCCGGTCCCGCCGAGGTGCCACGTTCGACCTGGCACGAGCACCTTCACCCGGACGATGCCGCCGCGGCCGAGCGCGCCATCGCGATCACGGCCGAAACCGGCGAGCCGATGAAGACCTCCTACCGGATCGTCAAGCCAAACGGCGAAATCCGGCATCTGCAGGCGCTCGCCCGGCGGGTCCACTATAGCGACGCGCCGCCGCTGCTTGTCGGCAGCATCTGGGACATCACCGAGCAGGTGCAAAACGCCGCGGCACTCGCCGCCGAAAAGGAATGTCTGCGCATCACGCTTCAGTCGATCGGCGACGCGGTCATCAGCACCGACGTCGGCAACCGCATCACCTTCGCCAATCCCGCCGCGGCGCGTCTGCTGCGCAGCGCCCAAGCGGCACTTGTTGGCGCCAATATCGACGACGTTTTTCCTCTGGTCGACGAAGAGACCGAGGCACCGCTCGCCTCCTCCACCCATCGTGCTGTCCTGTCGCGCCGCACCGTCGACCGTGAAGAGAATGCGATTTTCGTGCGAAGTGACGGCAGTGGGCGGGCGGTCCGCGATCTCGCCTCGCCGATCATCAATCCCGACGGCCAGGTGGTCGGCGCGGTTCTGGTAATCCAGGATATCACCAACGCCCGCACGCTGCAGCGCCAACTGGCCTACGCGGCGCGGCACGATTCCCTGACCGGACTATTGAACCGGGTGGCGTTCGAGGAAAACCTCCAGGCCGCCATTGGCAGTCGCGACTGCGCGCTCCTCTATCTCGACCTCGACCGTTTCAAGATGATCAACGATACGGTCGGCCATGCGGCGGGTGACGCATTGCTGAAGATGGTCGCGCGCACGCTGACGGGATTTCTGCCGCGCGAGACCGTCGTCGGACGTCTGGGCGGCGACGAATTCGCCGCCGTCGTTCCGGTCGCCGATATGGACGACGCGACGACGATCGCCTCGGGGCTGCTCGCCGAAATCCGTACCCGCCGGCTACATTGGGGCGGCAAACACCACGAGATCGGAGCCAGCATCGGTATCGCGGCGATCGATGATCCGGGGCTGGATCTCGAAACCGCCACCGCGCGCGCCGATGCCGCCTGCTACGCCGCGAAATCCGCAGGTCGCAACCGCGTATCCGCCTATTCGGCAAGCGTCGGGGCCGCGCAACGCAATCTGGCTCAGATCCAGGTCGCATCGGGATTAGCCGACGCTCTCGCCGAGCGGCGCCTGGTGGTCTTCGGGCAGGAGGTTCGGGATCTCGACGCCCCTTCCCAACCGGGCCACCATATCGAGATCCTTTGTCGAATGATGGCCGCGGACGGCTCGATCATTCCGCCAGGCCAGTTCATTCCGGCCGCGGAGCGATTTGGCCTGATGGGCTCCGTCGACCGCTGGATCATCGAGCATACGCTTGAAACCCATGCCGCCAGCCTGAGGGCGAACGGCTTGTCAGTCGCCATCAACCTGTCGGCCAATACCCTGAGCGACCCCGAGCTTTGGCCGTTCGTCAAGACAGTCATCGAACGCACCAAGGTCGAGCCGGCCTGTCTCGTCTTCGAAATCACCGAGACGGCAGCGGTCGACAATTTCGTCGCGGCCGAACGCTTCGTCCGCGACGCCCGCCGGGCCGGTTGCCGCATCAGTCTCGACGATTTCGGCGCGGGCTTGAGTTCCTTCGCCTATCTCAAACGCTTCCGGGTCGACAGCATCAAGATCGACGGCGCCTTTGTCCGAAACCTGGCGAAAAGCCGCTTCGATCGAGCGGTCGTCGCCTCGATCGGTACGATCGCCCACGAGTTGGGCGTCGATGTCATCGCCGAGCGGATCGAGGATGCCGAATCCGTCACCATTCTGCGATCGCTTGGCATTGGCTATGGCCAGGGGTTTTTCTTCCACCGGCCGCAGCCGCTTGCGGAGCTCTTGCAGGCGCGCCAGGACGTGGGCATTCGCAAAGCGGGCTGAACGACGATCCTGGAGCCGTGAAGCGAGCAAGGTGGGCAGATCGGCACGATCTAATGCGCGATCAGAACCGGCACGGTGGCCTTGCTCATGATGTGACGCGTCGCGCCGCCAAAAATCATCTGCCGGAGGCGGCTCTGGGTATAGGCACCCTTGATCAGGAGATCGCCGCCAAGCGCCTGCACATGCTTGAGCACGGCTTGACCGGGCGAGGACTCGCTGTCGCGCGTCGTGGCCTCGGCGGCGATACCCGCTCGCAGCAGATTGCGCGCCAGACTCTCACCGCTCGGCCCGTCGACCTCCCATCCGTCGACGCTCAGAACGATCACCCGCTGCGCTTTTTGAAGGAACGGCATGGCCAATGCGACGGTCCTGGCAGTTTCGGTGCTGCCGTTCCAGGCGATCACGACAGTCTTGCCGATCGTCGTCGCCCCCGACGGCGGCACCAGCAAGAGCGGACGGCCACTTTCGAATAGCGCCGCCTCGACAGTCGCGATCCGGGTTGGCTCTCCGGCCACGTTCGGGCGGCCCAGCACGATCAGGTCGAACAACCGCCCGTAACTGCCGATGTGCAGGTCTGTCGCCAAATGCCGACCGGCCCAACCGAAAGAGGGCGCGTTCGAACCGTCACTGTAGGGCGGAACGCCGGCCTGGTTCATGAACTCATCGAATGCGCGATGCGCCTGGTCCATGAGTTTTTGTTGCGAATCCAGGTCGAGCGTCGGCGCGGCGACGATGAATTCGGCCGAAACGACCTCCGGCAATTCGGGGCGCTGCGCGATGCCCTCGATGTAGCTACCGAATATATCGGCCACGAGACGCGCTGTCTCCAATACCGGCCACATCCGCCCATCCGAATTGACCGGAACGAGAAGGTTCCTCATGGCGCTTGCCATTCAACGCTAGAGCATCGGACCAAAAAGTGGGCTCCGGTTTTTGGATAACTCGATGCTCAATCAAGATGTTAGCGCGTCCTTTGGGCGCCCGGATGGACGCACGACGCGCTAGAGAGCAGGCGGGACTGAGAATTTGCGGATCATCAATGCTTTCCGACCGGCACCCTCCGCCAAAGCGAAATCCAGGAGTGGCTAGGGAGAGCCTTCTACGACTTTAGCGGCTCATCAGCCACTCCCGGAGACCTGTCAGTGAGAAGCCGCTACGCGGGGACCCGAACATCAGCCCCGGCGGTTTTCGCGGCATCGTACATAGGTGGTTCCATGGAGACCTCCCCGGCGTCTTATACGCAAGGAAAGACTACGCCCGCACCTCGCGGCGTCAAGGGAATTTTTCGTCGTTCTGCGCCAACCCGCCACGGCCGATCGTGATGGCGCCGCGATCCCGCACTCCGGCGCCACATCGCACCATTGGCGAAGGAACGGCCCTCGACCGCGTCGCCGTGGCTGCCAAAATTGCAGCGCATCCCCCATTTGAGGGATGCGACAAAACCATGTCGGTCGTAAAAGAGAGAAGTTCTTCGAGGGGTCATCGACCCCGCGAAAAACTCATCGCTCGCCGTCAACTGCCCCAATAAGCGGCGAGCGATGATTTTGATTTGTGGGTCCGCTCCCGATGGCCGGCCGGGCTCGCCGCCCACCGGCAATGCTCGCGCTCCGATACACATTCAACGACGGCCGCAGCTTCTGGCGAGCGTTGGCGTTCCGGACCGGCTCGCCAGCGTCAGATCATGCGACCGTGAATTGTCCCGCCGCCCGGCGACGCGTAGGATCGCGGCACCGGATTGTCCGGCATGGGGGCTGGGTTCCCATCGCGTTGCGCCTGGCCCCTCCCGACAAGGGAGGTCCGTCGAGATGAAATTCCTCGTTCTTGCCACGGCGGCGGCGATCGGCTTTGCCGCCCCGGCCTTCGCATTCCAGTGTCCCGCCGACATGGCGACCATCGATCAGGCGCTGGCGACCAAGCCGGTGAGCGATGCCGACCGCGCCAAGGTCAACGCGCTCCGTCAAGAGGGCGCACGACTGCATGCGGCCGGCTCGCACGCGCAATCGGTGCAAAAGCTCGCGCAAGCGAAGCAGATCCTGGGCGTCCGTTAGAGCGCCGTGCGTCCATTCGGACGCACAAAGGACGCTCTACCGCTTTGATTGAGCATCGGAGCTATCCAAGAACCGGATTCCACTTTTTGGTCCGATGCTCTGGAAACGAGCACGTCCCAATACGGGCGATCGCCCCCGTGGAAAGAGCGGCGCGATACCCGCCATGATCGGAACCTGCGATCGCCTTTTGAGGACGTTCGCCCGCCGGGCGTATCCGCCGCGCGGCCGCCTTACAGCGGTATCATCCGCTTGTGCTCCAACCGCATGCCTTCCCGCAGCACTTCGATTGGTCCGGGAAACGCGATGACAAAGGCCAAATCGACATTCAGGAACCGCCGGCCGCCGGAGACGGTCTCATAGACCTGGATGTCGAGATTGTCGTCGTCCCCAAGGAAGTCCTTACGGACGAATTCCGCGATCATGGCCTTGTCCGTGACGTGCTTGACGAGCACGAAGCGCTGCACGTTGTTGGCGGCATGTTTCAGGTCGTTGTCGAGGTAGCCGACATAGCCGAAGCCGAACAGGCCGAACACCATCAGGAAGAACGGTACGCTCACCGCCGCGAACTCGATCGAGGTGGTCCCTTGCCGACCCTCGAGGAAACGCCTGACTGGCCCGACCCGCATCCCGCTCATTGAACCTTCACATCGATCCGAGCGCCAAGGTCGACCGCTCCGGCGATAAAGGTATCGATCCGGTATGAGCTGGCCAGGCGGAGCCACTTCTCCGGACCGGCGCAAGCCGTCTCGCCGCGCCCACCCACCTGCATGACGCCGCTTTCGAAACATGCTTCCGTCGCCTGCACCTCGAGCTGCAACACGCCCGCTTCGGCGGCAGTGGTGGTTTTGGGCGAATCGCTCGAAGAAAAGGTGGTCGTTGTCGCAGAATAGCCGTTCTGATTGAGAAATTCGGCCACGCCCTCGGCATCGTCGCCGAGCCGGATGGCGCCCTCGACGGCAATGCGAAGGGCGTCGTCGAGCGAGGCTTGCGCCTCGAAGCGAAGCGCGTAGTCGGCGGTTCCGATCGCCGCGATCGCGAACAACGGCGCCAGAATCGCGAACTCCAGCGCGGCGATCCCAGACTCGTTTCCGCGAAAGCGTTTCGGGCGGAATGCCATCGCTAGTCCGTGATCCATGCTGATCGGTTGACGACCAGGTCGCTCTGTCCCTCGCCGCCGCCGACGCAGGTGCTGTCGAAGAAGCTCGAGCCCTTGTAGGCGATCGACCCGCCGATGATCCGCGTGCAGCTGGCAACGCTGGTGGCATTGCCGTTGATCTTCACGTCGGACGAAGGGAAATAGATGATCCCCGACAGCGCCACGTCCGCCGTGCCGTTGTGCGTAAAGCCGTCACTGTCACGGCCGAACAGCAGAATATCCTTGAGTGGCCCGGTCTTCGGGGCCGTCAGCTCGACCCGGGCATGACCGTTGATCGACAGGCTGGCGTTCTTCTCGAAGACCAGCGTCACGCCGTCGCCAGTGACCTCGGTGCCCGAATTCAGTTTGAGGTCGCTGGAGAAGACGTAGGTGCCAGGCTCAAGGCGCACGGATCCGGTAAAATCCAAGGCAGAGCACCGGCCGGGGCGGATGGTCTTCACGATATTCTTCTTCGTGCCTGAAACGCTGATCGAACACGTTCCCGAGACCTGGGGCGTAGCCACGAAAGCCAGCGGGTCGGCGATCGGGGCAATGCCGGTCTGTTCTGCCTCGCACACCGTCTGGTTCGGGTTCACACCCTGGATGCCGCCGACGGTGACCAGGCATTCCATATCGAGCGAAGCGGAGCCGAAACGGTAGATCGAGTTCGTCGCGCGCGAATTCGACGCGGCGACGCAATTGCGCAGCCGCACCTGACCGTTGCCTCCGAAGGAGAGCGCCGGGCCGGTCTGATTGAGCGCGACGAGACAGGCGGACGAGCCGGCGGTGGCTTCCGCCACCGCGCTCTTGGCGATGTCGATGTCCGCATTTCCGAAAACCAGCGAGAAATAGCGCTGCTGCTTCTCCGAGATCTGCACATTCGTCTTGCCGGCGGAATCGAAATCGACATCAACCGTGACAGTATCGGCCGGAAACCCTGCCAGAATGGCTTGCGCGCGGGCTCGTTGCCGCACAGTGTCGAGACCGACACCGTCTTTCCTGAGCAGGGCAGAGGAATACGCGACGGCGTCGGTCACCGTCGTGAGCTTGACCTGACGGGCACGCCACATCGAGGCTTCCACGCCAATGGCCATCATGCCGACCGCCGCGGGCAGCACCAGCGCCCCGATGATGGCAATGGTGCCATCCCGGTTCCCGGCAAAGCGTCGGATCAGTCCGCGCAGCGGCTTCACGCCTATCTCCTGTTTAAATTCAATTCCTTAGCGTGCCAGCAAATTCCTTCCACTCCGTTGACAAAAAGAGTGACATTTCACCGCAGGGCATGGAGCGAGCGTGAGATCGCCCGCCGCCGCGGCCTCCACCCCCTGACGCCAGCGGTCTGCCACCCGCTACAGCGGAGGAAGCGACACGGCGCGCCGAAGCGCCGCGCGACTTTGTCGCAGCCGCTGGCCGCTCCGATCTGTACGTGGAAGGCTTGAGTTTACTCGGGCAGTGGTCTCGTCCGCTGACGGAGAACGGCCGATCAGCCGCCGAACAGGCGCCGAAACAAGGACCGGTCGCTCGACCGGCCGGGATTGACGCGGCCTTCCACCGTCACGCCCGGCGGCGGCGGTCCGTCATAAATGACGACCCCCTGCCCGCCGACATCGGCGGGCGGAAGCGGCGCGCCGGCCTGATTGTAATATTGATCCTCGCCGGCTGGCATCTCGGAATCGTAATAGCGGTCCTCACCATAACCACTGTCCGCGGTGAGCGGTGCTTCCGCCTCGCCGATCCGGTAGTCGCCGGGAAGCGGCACGGCCGGCAGGCCTTCATGGGCGGCGGTCATGAAATCGTGCCAGGCCTGCGCCGGCAACGACCCGCCGGTGACCTTCTGCATCTTGGCGCCGTTGTCGTTGCCGAGCCAGACGCCAGCGGTCAAATTGGCCGTGTAGCCGAGGAACCATGCGTCCTTGTAATCCTGGGTCGTTCCGGTCTTGCCGGCGGCCTGCCATCCCTCGATCGCCGCCTTGCGGCCGGTGCCGCCGGTGACGACGCGGGTGAGCATCGCGTTCATCATCCCGACGATGTCAGCGGAGACGATGATCGGCGGAACCTCGGCGCCGCGCTCCCATAGCACTTTGCCGCTCTCGGTGGTGATGCGGTTGACGAGGTGCGGAGTCGCCCGATAGCCGCCATTGGCGAAAGGCGCGAAGGCCCCGGTCAACTCCAGCAGCGAAACCTCGGACGTGCCGAGCGCGATCGAGGCATTGTCGACCATCGGCGACTCGATACCCATGCGCTTGGCGGTCTCGATCACCGCCGGAGCGCCGACATTGTCCACCAGCCGCGCCGCGACCGTGTTCAGCGACTGGCGGAGCGCGTCGGCAACGGTGACCGGGCCACGATAGCGATTGTCGTAGTTCTGGGGCGTCCAATTGCCGATCTTGACCGGCGCGTCGTCGATCACCGTCTCGGGACGCCAGCCGTTTTCAAGCGCCGTTTCATAGACGAAGGGCTTGAACGATGAGCCCGGCTGACGCTTGGCGTCGACGGCGCGGTTGAACTGGCTCTGGGCGTAGTCGCGGCCACCGACCATGGCGCGGATCGCACCGGTGCCGTCGACGGCGACGAGCGCGCCTTGCGAGACATTCTGCTTGGCGCCGTCGATGGTCTGACGGATGACCTTCTCGGCAGTCCTTTCGAGTCCGAGATCGATCGTCGTCTCGGCGATGACGTCCTCGGTCACATTACCAATGAGATCGCGAATGTCCCGCATGACGAGGTCGGCGGCATAGTGCTCCGCGCCGGTCCAGTAGCTCTTGGCGGTGGTCGGCTGCTGCGCCTTGGCGGCCGCGTATTCGGCCTCGCCGATGAAGCCCGCCGAGCGCATCGCCCCCAGCACCACCTCGGCGCGCGCCTTGGCGGCAGCCGGATCGCGGGCGGGCGACAGACGCGACGGCGCTTTCAAAAGCCCGGCGAGAAGCGCCGCCTCACCCAGATCGACCTCGGAAGCCGTTTTGTTGAAATAGCGCCGCGCGGCCGCCTCGACGCCGGTCGCGCCCGAGCCGAAATAAACCCGGTTGAGGTACATTTCGAGGATCTGGTTCTTGGTGAACTTGGTCTCCAGCCACAGCGCCAGGATCGCCTCCTGGATCTTGCGCTGAATGGTCTGTTCCGGATTCAGGAAGATGTTCTTGGCCAGCTGCTGGGTCAGGGTCGAGCCGCCCTGCACCGTTTCGCCTGCCGCCAAATTCTCGTTGAAGGCGCGGACGATACCGACCGGATCGATGCCCCAATGCTCGTAGAAGCGCCGATCCTCGATGGCGATCACCGCCTGCGGAATGTACGGGCTGACTTCGTCGAGCGAGACCGCCTTGCCGCCGGTCAGGCCGCGATTGGCCATCAGTTCGCCGCCGACCGAAACGATTTTGACGTTCGGCGGGCGATCCGGGATCGCCCAGGCTTCCTGCGGCAGCTTGACGGCGAAATAACCGACCACCGCGGCGACGGCGAGGCCGCCGACGAGGCCGAGCATCAGGAACAGCCGGAAGATGTGGCCGAGGAAGCCGCGCCGGCGCCGTCCACCCCCCGACCCGCCGGAACCACCGCCTTTCGACCGCCGCGCGGTCGAAGCCGGCTTGGCCGTGCGGGTTTTGGCACGGGTGGTCTTGTCGCGAAGCTTGCGGCGCGCGTCGTTGCTCGCCATCGGCACGGTTCTGTCGTCGGCGCTGACGTGGAAATCGTCGTCGCCTTCCGGCCCGTCGAAGGTCGGTTCGATACGCTCGTGCCGTCGTGCCATTTAGCCCAAAGCCCTTTCGGCGAAGAGCATGCCGCCGCGGCGACGGCCCACCCTCAATCATCCCCTTACCAGCGGGAATGCAGTCTAATTGCGGCGATTTAACGGGGCGTTAAGCAATTGAAGTCGGGCTCGGGCGCCAGCGTCGGCGTCCCGGAACCTTGGAGCATCGAACCAAAAAGCGGAACCCGGTTTTTGGATCATTCCGACGCTCAATCAAACTGTTAGAGCGTCCTTCGTGCGTCCGGCGCTTTAGAACAGGTCGAGCGAGAAACGGCGCGAGATGCCGAGACCGAAGGTATACTGGTTCTCGTCGCTGGCCTTGACGATCGGCGAATCCTTGGCATCGCCGACCAGCCGCTCATAGGAGGCGTCGGCATTGAGGAACCAGTCGGGGACCACCTCGTAGCGCGCCGAGGCCGCGACTCCGACGCTCTTGAAGCCGCCTTCGGGCGCATAGGTGGTGAACCGGCCGCCGGAGGCGAAGGCTTCCGACGTCGTGACCCCGAAATAGGCGTCCATGTAGTCGCTGGAGGCAAAGCTCGCGGTCGGACCGCCCTTGAGGATGATCCGCTCGGTCGGCCGCACGATCAGATTGGCGCCGATGTCGCCGACGAGGCCCTCGCCGCCACCGAAGGCGTAGCGCGCGGCGCCGTAGATCTCGGCGTTCTCCCATTCATAGCTGGCCTTGAGGCCCAGCTCGAAGGTCGCGTCGACATCGTTCAGTCCGGCGAGTTGGGGAAAATCGGATGTTTTGCGCTCGCCGGTGTAACCGAAGGACGGACCGATGGAGAAACCGCGACCATCCTTGCCGCCGAAGGCCCCGATGCCGGGAATGCTCAGATATTCGACGCTGATGATCGGCACCGGGGTGATCTGATATTCGTCCGAGCCCTCATAGTCCGGCGAGACGAAGCCGGAAATGCCGAGCTCGAAGACGAAGTCCGCGTCGCCGTAATCATTGGCGGCAGGGGCGAGCGGCGCCGGGTTCGGATCGTAAGGCCCGGCGACGTGATCGGCCGCTGTCGCGGCGAGGCTCGAGCCGATAAGAAAGGCGAGCGCCGCAACGCCAGTACGCACGATCATGTCCTGATACTCCAGCCATTCGCGCCTCATTCCGCCGCTTGGGCGCCGGGCACGTTATGCCCCTCGTTCATACCCGATATCCGGCGATCGACAATGATCTTATGCCGGGTTCGCGACCATCCGCGCTGTTTCCGTTCCCGCCGTTGCCCGGCGACCACAGCGGCGGTTCCTCGCGACTGCGCCGCAATCAAAAAAGGGCGCGGCATTTCCCCTTACGTCAGTTTCGGTTAGTATACTTTTCATACATTACTTTGATTGCGGGAGCCCAGATGAGCACTCTGGAGGCACTGGGAAAAGTAGCGGGTATCGGGGGGATTGCGCTCGGCGTAATGGCGCTGGTTTATCTGCGTGCCGTCGGACCCAATATCGGCGGACTTTCCAGAGAAAACGCCTTCCGGCTCCTTCGCACGATGATGATTCTTTCCTTCCTCGTCGCGATCGGGGGTTTGGCTGCATGGACCTGGACGGCAACTCGCCTCGCCGCGCAAGAGGAGGCGTTGACGGAATGCGTTGCGCGACTGGCAGCGAACCGGTCGAATGCCGTCAGTCCATCCCCTCCCCCTCTGATCTCCGCCGGCCGTAATATTCAGGCGGCGGGGGATATCCGCATCGAAGGCGCCGACCGTCTGGCTCTCGCGGCCATGCGGGCAGAGTGTGGCGATGTCATCGCGGGCGGCATTATAGACGTGGAAGCCAAAGGCGATGATGCACGAGCCCGCTGAGCCAAAAACCTGGAGAGCGAATGCGATCGATCGGTTTTGCCTCGTCGTCTTCCTTGCTTCGCTGTCTGGCGCTTACCTGCCTTTCTCCGAGCTGCGGGCGCAGGACATCGAAACGTCACAGCCACTGCGCGCGGAACGCGACATCAACGCACGGGATATCATCGTCAACCGGGGGTATACGGAAGACCAGCTGACTGCGGCGGTTCGCGGCAGCTCCGAGTACAGCGCCCGGATCGCCCGCGATCTTGGCATCACCGAATCGGCCGTGACGAATTTTTTCCGGATTCTGGGACGGGAGAAAGTTGCCCCGGACCGGCTTTTGGAGAAGCTCGCCGAGATTGCCGAGCGTCATGTAGAGCAGATCGCGCGTCTTCGAGCGCTCGATCCTGACGATCCTGCCACGCGGACGCTCTTGGAAGACGCCACCCGCGCGATCGAAGAGGGGCGGTTGACGGACGCAGACCTCATTCTGGAGCGGGCGGAGGAGACGGAATTGGCCGCCGCCCGCGCTGCGCGGAGCCTTGCGCGGCAGGCCGATCGCGCCGCCGAGAAACGCCTCCTGACCGCGGCCGAGGCCCGGGCGGAGCGCGGCGGAATAGCGTCGCAACAGCTCGATTTTCTGAGGGCGGCAGAGCATTTCGAGGAAGCGGCCGACATCGCCAAGGAGGCGTCACCGGAGCAGGCGACGAGCTATGCGCTGGAACAGGCGGGCGCGCTGTATCGACACGGGTTGGAGAAGGGCCACAATCAGTCGTTGCGGCGAGCAGTTACGATCTATCGCGGCGCCCTCCAGGAGCGCACACGCGACCGCGTGCCCCTCAACTGGGCCATGACCCAGAACAATCTCGGCAACGCGCTCCAGACCCTCGGCGAGCGCGAGACCGGCACCGAACGCCTCGAACAGGCCGTCGACGCCTACAACGCCGCCCTCGAAGAATATTCCCGTAACCGCGTCCCCCTCAACTGGGCCATGACCCAGAACAATCTCGGCAACGCGCTCCAGACCCTCGGCGAGCGCGAGGCCGGCACCGAACGCCTCGAACAGGCCGTCGACGCCTACAACGCCGCGCTCGAAGAATATTCCCGTAACCGCGTCCCCCTCGACTGGGCCGCAGCCCAGAACAATCTCGGCAACGCACTCCAGACCCTCGGCGAGCGCGAGGCCGGCACCGAGCGTCTCGAACAGGCCGTCGACGCCTACAACGCCGCCCTCGAAGAACGCACACGCGACCGCGTCCCCCTCGACTGGGCCGCAGCCCAGAACGATCTCGGCAACGCGCTCCAGACCCTCGGCGAGCGCGAGACCGGCACCGAACGACTCGAACAGGCCGTCGACGCCTACAACGCCGCCCTCGAAGAATATTCCCGTAACCGCGTCCCCCTCAACTGGGCCATGACCCAGAACAATCTCGGCAACGCGCTCCAGACCCTCGGCGAGCGCGAGGCCGGCACCGAACGCCTCGAACAGGCCGTCGACGCCTACAACGCCGCGCTCGAAGAATATTCCCGTAACCGCGTCCCCCTCGACTGGGCCGCAGCCCAGAACAATCTCGGCAACGCACTCCAGACCCTCGGCGAACGCGAGACCGGCACCGAGCGTCTCGAACAGGCCGTCGACGCCTACAACGCGGCCCTCGAAGAACACACCCGCGACCGCGTCCCCCTCGACTGGGCCATGGTCCAGAATAATCTCGGCAACGCGCTCCAGACCCTCGGCGAGCGCGAGGCCGGCACCGAACGCCTCGAACAGGCCGTCGACGCCTACAACGCCGCCCTCGAAGAATATTCCCGTAACCGCGTCCCCCTCCACTGGGCCTTGTCCCAGAACAATCTCGGCAACGCGCTCCAGACCCTCGGCGAGCGCGAGGCCGGCACCGAACGCCTCGAACAGGCCGTCGACGCCTACAACGCCGCCCTCGAAGAACACACCCGCGACCAGGCGCCCTATCAATGGGCCCAAACGCAGGAGAATCTGGCCATCGCGTTTGTCTCGCTATTCCGGAAGGCCAACGAGCATAGTCGATTGCGCTCCGCCCTCGACGCCGTCGACGGCGCGCTGGAGGTCTACCGGGAAGCGCAATCGGCCTACGACCTCGGAACTGCGGGGCGATTGCGCGCGGAGATCGTCGAAGCAATGGGCGGAACGGACGACTGAGAGCCCACCGCCGCAACGAAAAAGGGCGCGGCACTCCCTCGGCGCCGCGCCCTTCGTCTGTCCCCGCTCGTCATGCGAAGTGCATGGGCTCCGCGAGTGCGGTATCCCCGTGATCGATCAAAATAGAGCCATTTTATTAACCACTCGTTAACCCGCCGCCCCGCCGAGCGCCGCCAGCACCCGCGCCCAGGAGCGCTGGCCCTTGTGGAAAGAGGTCATCTCGTACTTCTCGTTCGGCGAATGGATGCGGTCGTCGCCGCAGCCAAAGCCGATCAACAGCGACTCCATGCCGAGCCTGTCCTTGAACTCGCCGACCACCGGGATCGAGCCGCCCATGCCGATCATCACCGCCGGATTCGGCCATTCGTCCGACAATGCGGCCCGCGCCTTTTCGAGCCAGGGCGAATCGAACGGCAGCTGGATCGCCGGCGAGCCGCCATGCGGCGAAAATTCCGCCGTGCAATCGGCCGGCAGACGCGCGGTGACAAATGCGCGGAAGGCGGCGCGGAGCTTTTCCGGGTCCTGGCGGAACACCAGCCGGAACGAGACTTTCGCGAAGGCCTCCGCCGCGATCACCGTCTTGAAGCCCTCGCCGGTGTAGCCGCCGGACATGCCGTTGAACTCGGCGGTCGGCCGCGCCCAGACCTGCTCCAGCACCGAGCGGCCCTTTTCGCCGGCCGGCACCTCCAAGCCGACCTGGCCAAGGAAATCCGTCTCGGAAAAATCGAGATCGTCCCAGATCGCGCGGACGTCGTCCGGCAATTCATCGACGCCGTCGTAGAAACCGGGGATGGTGACGCGGCCGTCGTCATCGTGGATGTCGGCGAGAATCCTCGCCAGCACGCGGATCGGGTTCTGGGCGGCGCCACCGAAATAGCCCGAATGCAGATCCCGGCTCGCCGCCTTGATCGTCACTTCCTCGCCGACGAGGCCGCGCAACCCGGTCGAGATCGCCGGCGTCTGCCGGTCCCACATATTGGTGTCGCAGACCAGCGCCACGTCGGCCGACAGCTCCGTGCGGTTGGCGTCGAGGAAGGGGTTGAGCGAGGGCGAACCGGATTCCTCCTCGCCTTCGAGGAAGATCGTCACCTTGCAGGGCAGCCCGCCGGTCTCGGCCTTGTAGGCCCGGCAGGCCTCGACAAAGGTCATCAGCTGGCCCTTGTCGTCGGCCGAGCCGCGCGCCACGATCCGCTTGGTCCCGTCCGGCATCTCCCGGATCGTCGGCTCGAACGGCGGGCTCTCCCACAACTCCAGCGGGTCAACCGGCTGCACGTCGTAATGGCCGTAGAACAACACATGCGGAGCGCCGGAAGGCCCGTCGTGATGGGCGACGACCATCGGATGGCCGTTCGTGTCGCGCACCGAGGCGTCGAAGCCGATCGCGGCGAGATCGCCGGCCAGATACTCCGCCGCCCGCCGGCAATCGGCGGCATAGGCCGGATCGGTCGAGATCGACGGGATTTTCAAAAGCTCGGTCAACCGGCCGAGCGCGCGGTCGAGATTGAGGTCGAGGCAGGCAAGCACGCTGTCGAGATCGGCCATGTATATCCCGTCGTTGGAGAAGGCGCCGCACGGGCGGCTGCCCCATTCAGGTCACAGCCGGGCGTCGGACGCGGTCGTCTTGGCGCTATCGTTACGGGAGCGAGACGGTCGGGATCAAGGCCTCAGATACAGACGCGCTTCGTCACTCCACCATCGCGCCGGGGCCGGGCGTCGCGCCGGGCGGGCATTTGCCGAGGATAATCATGCCGAGCACCTCATCCTTGGTGACATCGCCGGTCTTGGCGCCGCCGACGATCTGGCCATTCTTCATGACGATGACACGGTCGGCGAGATCGAAGACGTCGTGGATGTCGTGGCTGATCAGGAAAATGCCGATACCGTCCTTCTTCAATTCCTTGATCAGTTCGCCGACCTGCGCGGTCTCCTGCGGCCCAAGCGCGGCGGTCGGCTCGTCCATGATCAGGATCTTGGCGTTGAACAGGATCGCCCTGGCGATCGCGACGGACTGCCGCTGGCCGCCGGACAGCGCCTTCACCGGCTCCTTGAAGCGGCGGAAATTCGGATTGAGCCGGCCCATCACCTTGCGGGCCTCGGCCTCCATCGCCGCGTCGTCGAGCGTGCCCCAAGCCGTCAGGATCTCGCGGCCGAGGAAGAGGTTGGCGGCCGCGTCGACATTGTCGGCAAGCGCCAGCGTCTGGTAGATCGTCTCGATGCCGTAGGCCTTGGCGTCGCGCGGGTTGGAGATCGCGGCCTCCTCGCCGCGCACATGGATCGTGCCGGCATCGCGCTTGTAGGCGCCGGAGAGGATCTTGATCAACGTCGACTTGCCGGCGCCGTTATGGCCAAGCAGCGCCACGACTTCGCCGGGATAAAGGTCGACCGAGGCGCCTTCGACCGCGTGAATGCCGCCGAAGGCGATCGAGATGTCGCGCATATCGATCAGCGCCGGCCCGCTGCGGTCGACGGCGCCGGGGTGGCCGGGGCCGTGGTCGGTGATGGCCTCCATCGTCGTGCTCATGCGGCCCTCCTGCGGTAGGTGGTGTCGATCCAGACGGCGATGACGAGAACGATGCCGACGACGATCGACTGCAGCGGCGAGTCGACGCCCAAGAGCACCATGCCCGATTGCAGCGACTGCATGACGAGAGCCCCGAGCATCGCGCCGATGATCGTGCCGGCGCCGCCGGCGAGCGAGGTGCCACCGATCACCGCCGCGGCGATGACATAGAGCTCGTCGAGCGTGCCGAGGGCGTTGGTGGCGGCGTTGAGGCGGGCGGTGGAGATCGCCGCGCCGAGGGCGGCGAGGCCGCCCATCAGCATGAACACCTTCATCAGCACCCAGCGGGTATTGATGCCAGCGAGCTCGGCGGCTTCCGGATTGCCGCCGATGGCGAAGACATAGCGGCCGAAGCGGGTGCGGCGCGCGACGAAGGTCATGACGATGCCGACCACGATGGCGAGCAGCACCGGCACAGCAACGCCGTAGCCGATCTGCAAACCGCCCTCGGGCATTTCGATGCCGTTGGCGGTGGCGTAGCGCCGGGCGATGGCCGACGGCCATTTATAGGCATTGACGATGGCGGCGGCGCCGATAATTGCCACGAAGACGATGGCGCCGATGGTCGCCTCCGCCCAGATCGGCCGGAGCGGGAAGCCGAAGCTGAGGCGTCGCCGCCGCGCGAGGACGAGCGACACGGCGACCACGATGCAGGCGACGACAGCGAGGACCCAGGTCCAGGTCTCGCCGAGCGAACCGGTGGCGCCGCCGCCCATCAGCCGGAAGGTGTCGTCGAGCGGCGCGACCGTGCGGCCGGAGGTCAGCCACCAGGCGCCGCCGCGCCAGACCAGGAGGCCGCCGAGGGTGACGATGAAGGCGGGGACACTGAGATAGGCGATGACGTAACCTTGCAGGCCACCGATCACGACGCCCACGAGAATGCCGCCGAGAAGCGTGATGATCCAGACGAAGGGGCTGTCGAAACCGAGGATACCGGGCAGGATCTGCGCCTGCAGCGCCGCCATCGCCATGCCGGTGAAGCCGAGGATAGAGCCCACCGACAGGTCGATGTTGCGGGTGACGATGACCAGCACCATGCCGGTCGCCATCACCGCGATCGACGAGGTCTGGACCGTGAGATTCCACAAGTTGCGGGGGGTCAGGAAGATGCCGCCGGACAGGACGTGGAAGACCAACCAGATGACCAGCAGCGCGCCGACCATGCCGAGCATGCGGGTGTCCACCTCGGTGGCGCGGATGAAGCCCTTGAGGCCACCGCCGCCGGGCGTTGCCGCCGCTCCGGCTGTCGTCCCCGATGTCGCTTGACTCATGGCCGCCTCCCTCGAGCGATGCTCTCTCTGGCCTGAGGGACACATCGAGCGCTCGGCTCTGCCGAACTGTGCAACGAATTGCGCTGGATAGAAAGTTTGGCGCAGCTTTGCCTCGCGCCTTGAACGATCCTTCAAATGGATCGGAGTGCCACCCTCACGGGCCGCGGCCACAGGTCTTTAGCCGCAGGCCGGAGTCGAGCCGGCTTCGACACCCTGACAGACGACGTCCTTCGACACCCAGCCGGCATCGATGATCGTGTCGAGGTTGTCCTTGGTGATCGCGACCGGCTTCAGGAAGATCGACTGCATCTCGACCCCCTTCGGTCCGCCGCTGAACGCCTCGACGTCCGCGACTTCGTTCATCGCCGTCCCGTTCGCGAGGTCGAGCGCGATTTCCGCCGCCCGCTTGCCGAGTTCGCGGGAGTCCTTCCAGACCGAGACGGTCTGGGTGCCGCGGGCAATGCGGTTCAAGGCGGCGTGATCAGCGTCCTGGCCGGAGACAGGAACGGAGCCGGCCAACCCTTGCGCTTCGAGCGCCGCGACGGCGCCGCCGGCGGTGCCGTCATTGGAGGCGACGACCGCGTCGACCTCGTTGTTGTTGGCGGTCAGGATCTGTTCCATGTTCTGCTGGGCGTTGGCCGGCAGCCAGGCGTCGGTATAGGCCTCGCCGACATTCTTGATCTTGCCCGAGTCGATGGCGTCCTTGAGGACTTCCATCTGGCCGGAGAACAGGAAGTCCGCGTTGGGATCGGACGACGAGCCCTTGATGAAGGCGTAATTGCCTTCCGGCTGCGCTTTCAGCACTTCCTGGGCCTGGATGCGGCCGACTTCCTTGTTGTCGAAGGTGATGTAGAAAGCGTCCTGATTTTCGATCAGGCGGTCATAGCCGACCACCGGAATGCCGTTGTTGACGGCGCTTTCGACAGCCGGCGCGATGGCGTCGGAATCCTGCGCCAGGATGATCAGCGCGTCGGCGCCTTGGGAAATCAGCGACTCGACGTCGGTGAGCTGCTTGGAAGCCGACGACTGGGCGTCGGCCGAGATGTAAGTGGCGCCGGCAGCTTCCAGCGCTGCCTTGATGGCCGCCTCGTCGGTCTTCCAGCGCTCTTCTTGGAAGTTGGACCAGGACACGCCGACGGTCTTGCCTTCCTGGGCGGAAACCGCGCCCGCGGCAGCCATCGAGAACACCGCGCCGGCTAGCGCGAGCTTCAGAATTTTCATGAAATCCTCCCGGCGCATCGGCGCCCCACGATCAGACCGACCGGACCGTTCTCCCGACCGGTCGATACTTTTTCCAAGCCTCGTAAAAAATCGTGACAGCAATTCTCATCCGTGTCAACGTGCCATTCGAGGGACCGCGCGATCCGACTAAAAGAGCGGAGGCGCGGCTGGGAGGACAGGCCGGAACATGCTCGCGAAAACCGATGCGGACGACGTGCGCGCGCACAATCGCCGCGCCGTCATCGACCATCTGCGACGGACCCCGGTCTCGACGCGCAAGGCGATGAGCGCGGCCACGGGCCTGTCGGTCTCGGCCGCCTCCGCCATTGCGACGACGTTGCTGCGAGCCGGGCTGATCGTCGAAATCGCCGAGGACGAACGCGCCGCGCGGCGCGGCCGGCCGGGCCGAAGTCTGGCACTCGATGGATCGGCCGCCAGTGTCGCGGTGGCGAAAATCGCCGTCGGCGAGGTGGCCGTTCGCGTTTGCGACTATCGCGGCGAGCTGCTCGGGGAAGCCCGGCGGGAGTGCGATCTCGCCGCTTTCGGTCAGGATGAGATCGTGCGGCTTCTGGCCACGCTGCTCGGCGAAGCAATGCTCGGATTGGCGGGCAATAGGATGCCGCGAAACCTCGTCGTCGCGGTCCAGGGAAAAACCGACAGCAACGCCCGGCGCATTCTCTGGTCGCCCGCCTTGAATGCCCGCGACCTCGACATCGCCGGGCCGCTCACCGCCCTGACCGGGGTGCCCGTCGGCGTCTTCAACGATTGTTCGCTGATGCCCGAGGCGTTCCGCTGGAAGCCGGATTTCGCACGGCGGGATTTCGCCACGCTTTTCATCGGCGTCGGTGTGGGCATGGGGCTGCGGCTGGGCGGCACCACTTTTCAGGGCCAGCGCTCCTCGGCGGTCGAATTCGGCCATATCAACCACATTCCCGGCGGCGCCCTCTGTCGCTGCGGCAATCGCGGCTGCATCGAGGCCTATGCCGGCGATTATGCGATCTGGCGGCGAGCGAACGGACGGACGGACGAAATCTCCGCGGGCCGAGTCAGCGATGCCGACATGCATCGTCTGGCGGCACTCGCCCGATCGGGCGAGCCCGCCGCGACGCGGGCCTTCGCCGAGGCGGGCACTGCGATCGGTTACGGTCTCGGGCGCATGTTCACGCTGGTCGATCCCTTGCCGGTCGTCTTCACCGGCTCCGGCGCCCACGCGATGGACTTGCTGGAGCCGGCGATCCGCGCCGGCATCCGCGACAGCGCCATCGACGGGGTCGGCGCCGACATTGCCTTCTCGCTGGCGGACGACGTCGACGAACTGATCTTCGGGGCCGCCACCGCCAAGGGGCTGGCGGCGTGCGACGATGAATTCGCCCGTGCCGGCAACGCCGAAACGAGGGAGGCCGCCTGATGCGATCGACGCTTCTCGCGCTGGCTCTGTCGGCCGCGTTGGCGGTGCCGACCTTCGCTGGCGAGCCGGCCTGGCGCGAAACCGCGATCAAGCAGCGGATCGATCCGGCGAGTCTGGCCGGCCCTCTGTCCGCCCAGGCCCTGCGCGACCTTGTGCAAAAAGGCCGCGACCTGTTCGAGGCGCGGTTCACGATCCTCGGCGGCGCCGGCCGTCCAAACGCCACCCAGGCGATCGTCCCGACCGCCTCCCGCCGTCCGGCCGAACAGGCGTTCCAGCGGCTCGCCGGCCCCGACGCCAATGCCTGTGCCTCCTGCCACAACGAGCCCGTCACCGGCGGGGCCGGTGGATTCGTCACAAACGTCTTTGTCTCCGAAGGCTTCGAAAGCGCCGATTTCGACACGCTCGATCCGCAATTTTCCAACGAACGTGGCACCAATCATCTGTTTGGCGCCGGCCTTGTCGAGCTGCTCGCCCGCGAGATGACGGCCGATCTCGTGGCAGCGCGGGCGGAGGCACTGCAACAGGCGCGCGCCTCAGGCGAGCCGGTGCGCATGGACCTCGCCTCGAAGGGCGTTGCCTTCGGCCGGATCACGGCGCTTCCCGATGGCTCGGTCGATCTCGCGGAACTCGACGGCGTCGACGCCGACCTCGTCGTGCGACCCTTCACCCAGAAGGGGGTGATGACGTCGCTGCGCCAGTTCACCGTCAATGCGCTCAACCATCATCATGGCATGCAGCCGGACGAGCGCTGGGGCGCCCGCTGGACCGGGTCGGCGGATTTCGACGGCGACGGCGTCGCCGACGAGATCGGCACAGGCGAGGTTTCGGCGCTGGTCGCCTTTCAGGCGAGCCTGCCGCCGCCGCGCGAGACGGCACCGAACGATCCGGCGTGGCGCAAGGCCGCCGCGATCGGACGTCAGCGTTTCGCCGATCTCGGCTGCGAAAGCTGCCATCGCCCGACCCTGCCGCTGGAAAGCCTTGCCTTCGCCGACCCCGGCCCGGTGGATATGGCCGGCACGTTGCGCCAGGGCGATGTGGCAAGCCCGGCAGTCTACGATCTCGCGTTGCTCGATTGGGCGAAAACCCTGCCGCGCAACGACAAGGGCGAGATTCAGGTGCCGCTGTTCGGCGATCTCAAACGCCACCGCATCGCCGACACGAGAACCGCGGCGCTCGGCAACGAAACGCTCGCCCAGCGCTTCGTCGAACGCGACGTGTTCATGACCGCCGAGCTTTGGGGGATCGCCGATACGGGCCCTTACGGCCATCGCGGCGACATGACGACGCTGGACGACGTGATCCGCGCCCATGGCGGCGAGGCAAGCGACAGCGCCAAGGCCTATCGCGATCTGCCGGAAGCCGAGCGCTCCGCGCTGATCGCCTGGCTGAAGACATTGAGGATCGAACCGTGAGCCGCCACCACTTGCTCTCGGTAAATGGCCTCGCGAGCATTCTCGCCGCGTGTCTCCTCGCCTTCCCCGGCCGCGCCGACGAAGGCACCGCACTCCCCTTTGCGGGCGATACCCCGGTGTTTCAGGAAGAGGCGAAGGCCGCCGGCATCGACCATGTCTATGGCGGGCCGTGGGAGTTCTTCGTCGGCGGCGGCGGCGCGGCCTTCGATTGCAATGGCGACCGCTTCCCGGACGTCTTCCTCGCCGGCGGCAAGGGCGAGAGCGCGTTCTACGTCAACCGGTCGAAGGCCGGCGGTCCGCTCACCTTCGAGACAAATGCCCAGGATCTCCACCCGAAGGACCTTGCCGACGTCACCGGCGCCTATCCGCTCGACATCGACCAGGATGGCCGCGAGGATCTCGTGCTCTTGCGGGTCGGCGGCAATATCCTCTTGAAGGGCGGCCCCGACTGTCGTTTCGACAAGGCGAATTTCGACTGGAGATTCGACGGCGGCCGCGCCTGGACGACGGCGTTCTCCGCGATCGTCGAGCCGGGCGCGCGGTTTCCGACGCTCGCCTTCGGCAATTATGTCGACCGCTCAGCGCCCGGCTCGCCCTGGGGCACCTGCGCCGACAACGTCCTGCTGCGTTCCAAGGAGGGCGAGACGCCGGACTATTCCGAGCCGGTGGCTCTGGCGCCCGGCTATTGCGCGCTGTCGATGCTGTTCACCGACTGGAATCGCTCCGGCGAACCGGCGCTGCGCATCACCAACGACCGGCAATATTATCGCGGCGGCGAGGAACAGCTGTGGCGGGTCGAGCCCGGCCGGGCGCCGCGCCCCTATCGCAAGGCCGATGGCTGGCAACATTTGACCATCTGGGGCATGGGCATCGCCGAGGGCGACATCGACGGCGACGGCACCCCGGAATACGCCCTGACCTCGATGGGCGACACCAAGCTGCAATTCCTCGACCGCGAATTCGAGGACGCCCCGACCTATCGCGACGAAGCGTATGAGCGCGGCGCGACCGCGCACCGGCCCTACAAGGACGACGCGGGCAAGCCGTCGACCGGCTGGCACGCGGGCTTCGCCGATTTCAACAACGATACCGCCCTCGATCTCTTCATCGCCAAGGGCAATGTCGAGGCGATGCCCGATTTCGCCGCCTACGACCCGGACAATCTCCTGATGGGCGGCTTCGACGGCCGCTTCACCGAGCGCGGCGGGGAGGCGGGCATCGCCTTGCCGACCAAGGGACGCGGCGCGCTGATCAGCGATTTCAACCTCGACGGCGCGCTGGACCTCCTGGTCGTCAATCGCGGTGACCGGGCGAGCCTGTTCCGCAATCTCGGGGCAAAGAGTGACTTCGGCACCGCGCCGCTGGGCAATTTTCTTGAGATCGCGCTCGGCCAGAAGGACGCCAACCGGACAGCGCTCGGCGCGAAACTCGCGGTCCGCGTCGGCACGAAGACGATCAATCGCACGGTCCAGGTGGGCGGCGGCCATGCCTCAGGCACGTCCGGCTTCGTCCATGTCGGACTCGGCACCGCCGAGCGCGCCGAAGTGCGGGTGCAATGGCCGGACGGGGAATGGAGCCATCCCTACCGGGTCTTCGCCAACAATTTCGTGTTGATCGACCGGGGCGCTGCGGACGCCCGCTATTGGTATCCCGACGCCGACCGCCCGGTCACGCGTCCGGCAAGGGCCGCCGACATCCGCTGAGGAAAACCCTCATTTGCCGAGCGACGGGGCGGTGGCCAGCGACACCGACTTGATCTGGGCAAACAGCTGGTCGCCGACGGCAAGGCCCAGCCGCGCCGCCGAGCGCCGCGTCACCTTGGCGACGAAACTCAACTCCGGCGCTCCGTCGAGGGCGAGCACGAAAGCCAGGCTGGCGGCCGCGGAGGTCGGCTCGACCGCGACGATCCGCACCGCAAGCGTGTTGAGGATGGTCGAAAGGGTCGGGACCTCGCGCGACAGGCTGACGTCGCTGGCCTCGATGCGCAGGCGCCGCAGCCCGCCGATGTCGTCCGGCCCGCAGCCGTCGACGAACACCCGCTGGCCGCCGAGATCGAGTTCGGCCAGCGCGTCCGCCGCGTCAAACGCCACCACCCGCGCCGGCAGCACCGAGGCCGCGTGCGGATCGCGCACGAAGCCGAGACCGGCGTCGGTCAGCGCCATGTTGAGCGGGCCGCTGGCGCGGACCCGGCCGGCTTCGAGCACGACGATCCGGTCGGCGAGACGCTCGACCTCGGAGATATCGTGGCTGATATAGAGGATCGGGATTCGCAGCCGGTCGTGCAGCGCCTCGAAATACGGCAGGATCTCGTCCTTCGCCATGCGATCGAGGGCCGCCAGCGGCTCGTCCATCAACAACAGGCGTGGCCGCGACAGGATGGCGCGGCCGAGCGCGACGCGCTGGCGTTCGCCGCCGGATAGCGTCGTCGGTGAGCGGTCGAGCAGCGGACGCAGGCCGAGCAGGCCGACGATCTCGGCGAACCGCCCTTCATCGAGGCCGCCGACGCTGCGCCGCGCCCCATAGACGAGGTTCTTGGCGACCGTCAGATGGGCAAACAGGCTCGCTTCCTGGAAGACGTAGCCGATCTCGCGCCGGTGCGGCGGGCGAAAGGTCCGTGCATCCTGCCAGGTCTCGGAGCCGACCACGACCCGGCCCGTAAGCCGGGTGAGGCCGGCAATGGCCCGGAGCACCGAGGTCTTGCCCGAGCCGGACGGGCCGAACAGGGCGGTGACGCCGGAGGCCGGCAGATCGAAGGCGACGTCGAGCGCGAACTGCCCGAGCCGTCCCGCAAGCGCGATGTCGATGCGGGCCGTGTCCGCTTTGGAGCCATCATGAATCGTCACGGCTGCGGCTGCCCCATCCGCCGGCCGATCAGCGTCATGGTCAGGATGACGAGGAAGGAAAACACCAGCATGCCGCCGGCGAGGATATGCGCCTCGGTCCAGCGCAGGGTCTCGACGTAATCATAGATCGCCACCGACAGCACCTTGGTCTCGCCGGGAATACTGCCGCCGATCATCAGGACGACGCCGAACTCGCCGACGGTGTGGGCGAAGCCGAGCACAGCGCCGGTGAGGAAGCCCGGCCGTGCCAGCGGCAGCGCCACCGTCAGGAACCGGTCGAGCGGCGCGGCGCGCAGCGTCGCCGCGACCTCCAGCGGGCGCTCCCCGATCGCCTCGAAGGCGTTGCGGATCGGCTGCACGACGAAGGGCATGGAATAGACCACCGAGCCGATCACCAGCCCCTCGAAGCTGAAGGCGAGCGTTCTCACGCCGAGAAGCCCGCCGAGACCGTCCGGCCCGAGCGCGATAAGAAGATAGAAGCCGAGGACGGTCGGCGGCAGCACCAGCGGCAGCGCGACGAGCGTGCCGACGATCTCTTTCCACCGCGCCCGGGATCGCGCCAGCCACCAGGCGAGCGGCGTGCCGATCAGCAACAGGATCAGCGTTGTCGCGGTCGCGAGCTCGAGGGTCAGAACGACAGCACTGAGGATTTCACCACCTTCGAACACCGCGTCAATCGCCCGTGTCGTAGCCGAACTGGCGAATGATCGCGGCCGCTTCCGGCCCCTTCAGGAAATCCAGAAATGCCTTCGCGGTTTTGCTGTCCCTGCCGTTCTCCAACAGCACCGCATCCTGCCGGATCGGCGGGTAAAGATCGGCCGGCACTTCCCAGAGCGAGCCGTTCTCGTTGTCGGCGACCTGCGCCAGGGCGACGAAGCCGAGTTCGGCATTGCCTGTCTGAACAAACTGGAAGGTTTGGGCGATATTGGTGCCCTGGACGAACTTCGGCTCCAGCGCGTCGTAGACGCCGAGTGCCCGCATCGCCGCAACGGCGGCAGCCCCATAGGGAGCGGTCAGGGGATTGGCGATGGCGATCCTGTCGAAATCCCCGGCTTTCAGCGTCTCCTCGCCGGTGACCCGGTCCGGATCGGCGCTGTAGAGCACAATTTTGCCGATGGCGTAGGTGAAGACCGTACCCGGAACGCCCAGCTTCTCCGCCACCGCCTTTTTCGGTCGCGCGTCGTCGGCGGCCAGAAACACCGCGAACGGCGCGTTCTGGGAAATCTGCGTATAGAGCGTACCGGTCGAGCCGAAGCTGAGTTCCGCCGTGTCGCCGGTCTTCGCCGCAAAGGCGGTGGCGATCGCCTTGGCCGCCTCGGTGAAGTTCGCCGCCACCGCGACGCGCACCGTTGCAGCAACGGCGAAGGTCGGCGCGCTCAGCGCAACGAAAAGTCCGGCGACGGCCAAAGAGCGGTTCCAGCGACGCAAGCGGCATCCTTTGCTTGGGAATGAGGTCAGCCGGACCATAAACGCCCGGACCGCGGCCCGCCAGAGCGCTCGCTCAACGGCCGGCAAGCGCCTGTTCGATTTCACCTGCCGTCGGCATCGCCGATTGCGCCCCGACCCGGCGACAGGCGAGCGACCCCGCGACGACCGCGCGTTCAGCCGCGTCTTCGGTCGACAGCCCCTCGCCGAGACCCGCGGCGAACACGCCGACGAAGGTATCGCCGGCACCGGTCGTATCGATCGGCTCCACCGCCAGTGCCGGAATCGGGTGAATGGCTTCGCCCTCGGCGACCAGCGCGCCCTTGGCTCCCAGCGTGGCGATGACAACGAGGTCGAAGCGGGCGGCGAGAGCGGTCGCCAGCGCGCCGGGCTCGTCCCCGCCGATTCCGGACAGTCCGGCGGCGGCGGCAAGTTCGCTCTCGTTGACGATGAGATAGTCGGCCGGCGCCAGCAACCGCGCCAAATCGTCGGCATCGAGTTGGGCGGGCACGGGAGCCAGATTGACCACCACGCGCCCGCCTTTGGCTCGGGCTCGCTCCGCCGCCACAAAACTCGCGGCGAGCGGCGTTTCCATTTGCAGCACCAGCACGCTGGACGGGTCGAGCAGACCGTCCGGCAGCGCCGACGCGTCGAGACGGGCATTGGCGCCGCTCGCCACCGTGATGGCATTTTCGCCGCCGCTGTCGATGCTGATGAAGGCGCAGCCGGTCCGAGCTGGCGCCGTCTGCAGGCCGGTAACGTCGATGCCCTCATTGGCCAGATTGCCGGTGACCGCCCTGCCCAGTTCGTCCTCGCCGACCGCGCCGATCATCGCGACGCGGTTGGCCGCGCCGAGAACGCGCGCGGCGGCGACCGCCTGGTTGGCCCCCTTGCCGCCGAACAACTGTTCGTAGTCGGGGGCAAGCACGGTCTCGCCCGGCCGCGCGATCGCCGCGACCCGGCAGATCAGATCGACGTTCAGCGAGCCGAAGACCAGGACGGACGCGGCCTGCAAAACCCGGTCAGCTTGATCGGCCATGGCCTGCTCCTTCGCTCACATGGTTCCGGGAAACGCCGAGAGAGGCAAACGCGTCACCCATCAACCGGTAGCCTGAGCCGCATGGGAAAACCCGCCGTGTCATGCCGGGCTCAGCCCCCGCCCCCGGGATGCCGGTGGATCGGATCGACCCAATAGATTTCCTCCGGCCGCTCGACCGGATCGACATCGGTGATGTTGACGACCACCGCCTCGTTGTCGGAGCGCACGAGCACGCATTCGAGCGGATTTTGGGGATCGGCGTTGATCTCCTGATGCGGCACGTAGGGCGGCACGAAGATGAAGTCGCCGGCTTCGGCCTCGGCAACGAATTCCAGCCGTTCGCCCCAGCGCATGCGGGCTTTGCCGCGCAAGACGAAGATGACGCTTTCCAGCGCCCCGTGATGATGGACGCCGGTCTTGGCGTCGGGTTCGATGGTGACCGTGCCTGCCCATATCTTCTGTGCTCCGACGCGGGCGTGATTGATCGCCGCCTGGCGAAACATGCCGGGCGTCTGGGCGGTATTGGAATCGAGCTGATCGCCCTTGATGACGCGGACCCCGTCATTCTTCCAGCGGGGCTCGTCGGAGAGATGTGGAGTATCGGTCATACGGCTCGCCATCGAAAGTGAGAAAAGGCCATCTGCCGACGCTAGCGCGAAGCGGGCCGGCGCAAAAGCCTCTGGCCAAGGAGAAACCGTTGGTCCGGATTTGAATCGAAAAGTACCGGCCGAGACCAGACGCGGTCCCCCGCCGGTGCTTGAATGAGCGCCTCGGCTCAGGCGGCGAGCTTGCCGCGGATCGGATAGTCGTTTTCGAGGATGAAGCCGAGCCCCTTCTTCAAGCCGTCCAGCGTCGGGCGGGCAAAGGGAATGCTCTGGAAATACAGCGCATAGATCGTGCCATCGGGGTAGATCATCGCGATGCCGGGCTCAGCGAAACGCGCCGGCTCGGAATCCTTCTCCTTGGCGGAAATGAACAGCCCCCATTCGCGGGCGCTTTCCTCGGTCAGACCGTAGCCGATCGGCAGATCGGCGATCTTCCACTCCTGCTTCTGCCGTTCGGCCCGCTCCTTCGAATCCATCGACACTGCGTGAACCGAGACGCCGATCGCCTCGAACTCGGCGCGCTTGTCGTTCAGTTCTTCCATCTGCGTCTTGCAGATCGGGCAATGAACACCGCGATAGAAGAACACCAGCGACATCTTTTCGGGCTTCTCGGCGGCCAGATCGAAGGCGGGGCCGCCGAGAACCTCCACAGCCAGCTTCGGAGCCTTGTCGCCTGGAATCAGGGTGGTGTGGCGCATGATATCGTCCTTCGGTCAGATGCGTTTGGGGTTCGTCGTCCCCAGGAATGCCGCCGAAGCGCTGGGGTTGCGTGTCACTTTTTCGTGCGGTCCGGTTTAAGCCCCGCGGCGCCCCGCTCCCGCGCTGTTCGATTTCGGCATCGTAGGCGACCGTCCACCCCGTGAAGGGTGCGGCGAATTAATTTTCCCCACCTCGGACGTTACAAATCCCGCCCCCGCCGCGAAGAACCATCGAGCGTGCAGGTTTCTTGCCGCGCCGAACACGTCGGTGCGGCAAACCGGGCTGGCACCGCTCGCACGATCTTTCGGGGATCGGCCTCGGAGTCGGAAGAAGGTGGAGGAATTCATGAAATTACGTTCAAAGCTGGTTGGAAGCCTCGTCGTCGCCTCGGCGCTGACCATGGCTGTGGCCCAGGCCCAGACCCCGCCCTTCGGTCAGGAAGAAGACACCGCCTATGCCCAGAAGGTCTGGGCGGCGATGGAACAGCTGAATCTCGCCGGCGACGGCGCCATTCACGCCTTTCCCTATGCCGGCACCGACCCGCACGGCATGATGCTCGAGACCTTCTATCTCAACGCCGAGATCGACGGGCAGGCGGGATCGCTGGTGGTCAAGAACAATTACGGGCCGCAGGGCGTCACCGCGGACCAGGTTCTGGCCGATCCGAGCAAGCATCTCGGCGCGGTCACGGTCATGTTCAAGCGCGAGGCCGGCTACGACGCGGAGAACAAGGACTGGTTCTACGCCAAATACCTACCGGACGGGTCGCTCGACAAGAACCCGAAGGGAATGGAACTGGCCGGCCGGGTCGCCAAGGGCAATGCCGAGGCCGGGTGCATCGCTTGCCATTCGGGCGCACCGGGCGAGGACTTTCTGTTCACCACCGACCGCACCGACTGGTAGCAAGCTAATCCCGAAGCGCGATCACCGTCAGCGGTTCGCGCTTCGGCTTGCCCCGTCAGCCCTTCGCGGACGCTGGTTCGGTCAGCCCGAACTCGGCGAGGACCCGCTCGGTGTCCTCCCCGAGGGCCGGCACCTTGCCGAATTCGGGAAGCGTGTCGTCGATGAGGAAGCCCGGCGCCAGCATGGTGACCGGGCCTGTCGGCGTATCGACCGTCACCGTCCGGTTCTGGGCGTGGTTCTTCAAATCTTCCATGTCGGACAACCGGCCATAGGCGATCTGCGCCGCCTCGAGGCGCGCGGCCAAGGCGTCGCGATCATGGCGAGCGAAGATGCACTGGATGATCGCCTCCAGCGCCGGCCGGTTGGCGACGCGCTGGTTGTTCGAGGCAAACCGTTCATCGGTGGCCAATTCAGGTTGCTCCAAGGCCTTGGCGCAGAGATTGACCCATTCGCGCTCGTTCTGGATCGACAACAGGATGGCGCGGCCGTCGGAGCATTCGTACACCCCGTAAGGGGCGATGGTCGGGTGGCTGAGGCCGTTGCGGGGCGGCGTCAGGCCGCCATAGACATATTGCAGATAGGGGACATTCATCCAGTCGGAGAGGGCGTGGAACAGCGACAGCGAGATGTGCCGCCCGGCGCCGGTCCGCTCGCGGGCGTAGAGCGCCTGCATGATGCTGGATAGCGCGGTCATCCCGGCGGCGATGTCGCAGACCGAAACCCCGACCCGCGCCGGCCCGTGTTCGTTGCCGGTGACGGAGGACAGGCCCGTCTCCGCCTGCACCAGAAGGTCATAGGCCTTCAGATGCGCGAGCGGGCCGTCGTCGCCATAGCCCGAGATCGAGCAGGTGATCAGCCGCGGGTAACGCGCCCGCAGTTCACCCACGTCGAAGCCGAGCCGCGATATGACGCCGGGTGCGAGATTCTGGATGAAGATATCGGCCTCGCCGATAAGCCCGGCGAGGCGTTCGCGATCTGTCGCATCCTTGAGGTCGAGCCGGACCGATTCCTTGCCGCGATTGAGCCAGACGAAATAGGCGCTCTCACCGTGGACGAAGCTGTCGTAGCCGCGGGCGAAATCGCCCTCCGGGCGCTCGATCTTCAGGATCCGCGCACCGGCGTCGGCGAGCCGTCCCGAGACATAGGGCGCGGCGACGGCCTGCTCGACGGAAACGACGAGAACGCCGGCGAGATCAATGTTCATTCATGGGCTCCGCTTCGCTGCGTGATGGCCAGGGGTGATCGCTCTCGGCCGATTGTCGCGCCGCGTTTTACTGGACCGCGGTGATATCGGCCAGAGCCGAAGGCGGTGGCTGGTCCAAGCTGGCGGACCGATACGGACGCGGCGTCAGGTCAATTCGGCTTCGGCGCTTGACCCGCGCGACAATGCCAATAAACCGACAAGCTTACGATTGTCGCGCCGGGATGAAACGAGCGGGCCACGCGACGAAGCTTGAGGAGGGCGCGAACATGAGCGACGAAACGAGAATCCTCGCGGCATTCGTGGCGAATCTGTCCTTCGACGCGATTCCGCCGGAGGTCGCCCTGCGCGCGCGCCATCTGGCGCTCGATCTGACAGGCAGCATCGTGCGGGCCCATGCCGAATCGGAATCCACCCCGAGCCTCTATGCGACGCTGGACGAACTCGGCCTCGGCGGGCCGGGCGCCGCCAGCGTGGTCGGCACGGGACGCCGGCTGGCGCCGCCGGTCGCGGCTCTGGTCAACGGCATGCTCGGCCATTCCCTCGATTTCGACGACACCCATGCCGATTCCTCGCTGCATCCCTCCGCCCCGGTGGTGCCGGCGGCGCTCGCGGTCGGCGAGATGGTCGGGGCGAGTGGCGCCGAGATCGTCACGGCGATCGTCGCCGGCTACGAGGTCTGCTGCCGACTCGGCAACGCGCTCGACCCGACCAGCCATTACGCGCGCGGCTTTCATCCCACCGCCACCGCCGGCACCTTCGGCGCCGCAGCGGCCGCGGCGCGGCTCTTCGGCCTCGATGCGGACGGTGTCGCCAGCGCCTTCGGCGTGTCGGGCAGTCAGGCCGCCGGCTCACTGCAATTCCTCGTTAACGGCGCCTGGAACAAGCGCTGGCAGGTCGGCGCGGCGGCAATGAACGGCGTCTTCGCCGCGACTTTGGCCAAGAACGGCTTGAAGGCGGCATCCGCCCCGATCGAGGGCCGGCACGGTCTCTTGGTCGGCTACACCGACGCCGCCGATCCGGCCAAAGCGGTAGCGGGGCTCGGCTCGGTCTGGGAAACCATGAAGATTGGCATGAAGCCCTACCCCTCCTGCCGCTACACCCATGCTGCGCTCGACGGGCTGCTGGCGCTGCGGCGCGAGGAGGGGCTCACCGCTGCGGACCTCCGCTCCGTGACGATCGGGCTGCACCGCAACGGCATCACGCTGACCGGCGATCCCCTGCCGGAAAAGCGCCGGGTGCGCAGCATCGTCGACGGCCAGTTCTCCATGCCCTTCGTCGCCAGCGTGGCGCTCGACCAGGGATCGTTCGGCTGGGACGATTATCGGCGAATCGGCGATCCGGCGCTCGACGCGCTGTCGGACCGGATCGATGTCGTGCGCGACGAAAGCCTCGAAGGGCTGGCGCATCCCTTCGGCGCGACGCTCTGCGTCGAGACCGCCAGCGGAACGCTCGAGCGAAGCATTCGCGATCCGTCCGGCGAGCCGGCGACCTTCCCGGACGCGGCCGCCATCCGCGCCAAGTTCATGGCACTCGCCGAACCGGTTCTCGGCGACGACGCGCGGCGTCTGGCCGACCAGTTCGAAGGGCTCGACCGGCTTTCGGCGTTCGGCGCAACGCCGCGTTCCAGCGAGGCCGCATGAGCGCTTCTCCGATCACCGAGGAGGATTTCATCCGTTCGGTCGCGGACGCGCTGCAATACATCGCGGTCTATCATCCGCCGGACTTCATCGCCCATCTCGCCGAGGCGTATCAGCGCGAGGAAAGCGCCTCGGCGAAGAACGCGATGGCGCAGATCCTGGTCAATTCCCGCATGGCCGCGCTCGGCGGCCGGCCGATGTGCCAGGACACCGGCACGGTCAACGTCTTCGTCAAATTCGGCATGGAGGCGCGTCTGGCCACCACGCGCCCGCTCACCGAGTTGGTGAACGAGGCGGTGGCCATCGCCTATACCGACGCAGCAAACCCCTTGCGCCCGTCGATCCTCGACGATCCGATCTTCGAGCGGAAGAACACCGGCACCAACGCGCCCGCCGTCACCCACGTCGAACTCGTGGCCGGCAACGAGATCGCGGTGACCGTGGCGGCCAAGGGCGGCGGCTCGGAAAACAAGGCGCGTTTCGCCGCGCTCAACCCGGGCGACTCGGTCGTCGACTGGGTGCTGAAGACGGTCGAGGGGCTCGGCGCCGGCTGGTGTCCGCCGGGCATTCTGGGCATCGGCGTCGGCGGCACCGCCGAAAAGGCGATGCTGCTGGCCAAGCAATCGCTGATGGCGCCCATCGACATGACGGCGCTGATTGCCCGCGGCCCGGCCTCGAAGCTGGAGGAACTGCGGATCGAGCTCTACGAGAAGGTCAACACGCTCGGCATCGGCGCGCAGGGGCTCGGTGGCCTGACCACGGTGCTCGACGTCAAGATCGCGACCTATCCCGTTCATGCCGCGTCGAAGCCGGTCGGGCTGGTCCCGCAATGCGCCGCCGACCGGCATCTGAGCTTCACGCTCGACGGCACCGGCCCGGCGGAATTCACGCCGCCGGCGATCGATCTATGGCCCGACATCGCCCTCGGCCAGGGGGACGCGTCCGTGCGCCGCGTCGACCTCGACAGGCTGACGCGCCAGGACGTCGCCGGCTGGCGGGCCGGCGAGACGCTGCTCCTGTCCGGCCGGCTTTTGACCGGGCGCGACGCCGCCCATAAGCGGATGATCGCGATGCTCGATCGCGGCGAAAAACTCCCCGTCGATCTCAATGGCCGCGCGATCTACTATGTCGGCCCCGTCGACGCGGTGCGCGACGAAGCGGTGGGACCGGCCGGCCCGACGACCTCGACCCGCATGGACCCGTATACGGACCAATTGCTGGAGGCGACCGGCCTCCTGGTGATGATCGGCAAGGCCGAGCGCGGTGCGGCCGCGATCGACAGCATAAGGCGCCATGGCGCGGCCTATCTCATCGCCGTCGGTGGCGCGGCCTATCTCGTCTCCAAGGCGATCCGCTCCTCGAGCATCCTCGCCTTCGACGATCTCGGCATGGAGGCGATCCGTGAATTCGTGGTCGAGGACATGCCGGTGACCGTCGCCGTCGATGCCGGCGGCACCTCCATCCACACCACCGGGCCGGCGCGATGGAAGCGGCCGGAGATCCGCGTTTCCGGCCGACCGGTTTAACTGCGGGCGTCTGCCAATCCCTGCCCACTCTCGCCGGGCAGACCCGGCCTGCCGCGCTCGTATTGAGGGAGAAAACGATGACGGACCCGATCGATATCGACCATCTGAAAAGCTGGATCGGCCGCTCCGAGGAAGCGAGCGACCATATCGACACACGGATGGTCCGCTCGTTCCTGGCGACGCTCGACCGTGAACCGGGAGACGTGTCCGAGGGCGCCCCGACCCCGCTCTGCCTGCATTGGTGCCTCGCGCCGCCGGTTGTGCCCAACTCCGCCACCGGGCCGGACGGACATCCGGCGCGCGGCGGTTTCCTGCCGCCGGTGCCCCTGCCCCGGCGCATGTGGGCGGGCGGCGAACTGCGTTTTCTGACCCCGCTCGTCGTCGGCGACCGGGTCACGCGCCGCTCGCGCATCGAGGCCGTCGAACTCAAGCAGGGGCGCTCCGGCCCCTTATGCTTCGTGACAGTCCGGCACGACATTCTCGCCTCCGCCGTCGTCGCTATCGAGGAGCGCCAGGACATCGTCTACCGCGCGGCCGAGACCGGTGGCGCCACGCCGGCGGCCCGCCCCGAAGCGACCGAGCCGCCGAAGGCCGATGTCAGCCGCGCCTTCGAGCCGAGCCCGCTGGCCCTGTTTCGCTATTCCGCCCTGACCTTCAACGGTCATCGCATCCATTACGACCGGCGCTATTGCATCGAGGAGGAGAACTATCCCGGCCTTGTCGTACATGGACCGCTGCAGGCGACGCTGCTGGCGCATCTGGCCGCCGAGACGCTCGGCCGAACGCCGGCGGTGTTTTCCTATCGCGGCGTCAAGCCGCTGTTCGACGGCAAGACGATGGGTCTCAATGCACGGCGCGATGGGGATGGCTGCGAACTCTGGTCGAGCGGTGCCGACGGCATCAGGCGCATGCAGGCCACGGCCTCGATATAACCGGCTACGCCTCGGTCGTCCGGATCGACGGCGCCTCAGTCCGCCATAGTCTCCTGCTCGATCTCCAGTGCCGGCTTCGCCCGCCGCTTGCGGAACGCGAAATAGACCGCCGCGAGCAGGAAGAACGCCGTCACCGTATAGAGCCCGATCGAAATCCCGCTGCCGACGAGGATCGACGGATCGCCGCCCGAGATCGACAGCGCCCGCCGCAGCATGCTTTCCATTTCGCCGCCGAGCAGAAGCCCGAGCACGACCGGAACCACCGAGATATCGAGCTTGCGCAGGATGAAGCCGAGCACGCCGAAGCCGACCATGACTTGCAGGTCGAAGGTGGAGTGGCTGATCGAATAGATGCCGACGAAGGAGATCATCACCACGAACGGCATCAACGCCCACATCGGGATCGCCAGCATCCGGGTGAACAGGCCGACCAGCGGCAGATTGAGGATCAGCAGGAACACGTTCGCCATGAACAGTGCCGCGATCAGGCCCCAGACAATGTCCGGCTGGTTCTGGAACAGGAGCGGTCCCGGCGTGATGTTCAGCGAGATCAGCAGCGCCAGGAGCACCGCCGTCGTGCCGGAGCCCGGTACGCCGAGCGCCAGCATCGGCACCAGCGCTCCGCCGGCCGCCGCGTTGTTGCCGGCCTCCGGCGCCGCGACCCCGCGCGGATCGCCCTTGCCGAACGTATCGTTGCTGTTCGAATAGCGCTTTTCCAGCGTGTAGGCGATGAACGAGCCGAGCGAAGCACCCGCCCCCGGCAGGATGCCGGCGACGAAGCCGAGGCCGGAGCCGCGCAACATCGCCCCCAGTGATTGGCGGATGTCGGCCCAGCGGGCAAAGGCGCGTTTGACCGGAATCGCGCCGGAATGACCTCCGATCCCGTGTTCCAAAAGGATCAACGCCTCGGAAATGGCGAACAGGCCGACGATAGCGATAATGGCATGGAAGCCGTCATAAAGGTGGAAGCTGCCGAAGGTATAGCGCGGCACGGCGCTTTGCGGGTCGATCCCGACCGTTCCCAGCATCAGTCCGATCCCGGCCGCCAGTAGCGTTTTGGCCGGGTTGGCGCCGGTGATGCCGCCGATCGTGGCGAAAGCCATGACATAGAGCGCGAAATATTCGGCCGGGCCGAAGCGGATGGCGAACTGCACCAAAAGCGGCGCGAACAGCACCAGGCCGATGGTCGAGGCCACCGCGCCGACGAAGGAAGCGATGCCGGAGATCGCCAGAGCCTCCGGCGCCTTGCCGTTCTTGGCCATCGGGTAGCCGTCGAGGCAGGTCATCATCGCCGGTTCGTCGCCGGGAATGTTCAGCATGATGGAGGAGATGCGGCCGCCATACATGCAGCCGTAATAGACGCAGGCCAGAAGAATGAGCGCCGAGCCCGGCGGCAATTGCAGCGAGAACGCCAGCGGGATGAGGATCGCCACGCCGTTGACCGGGCCGAGGCCCGGCAGCGCGCCGATGATCGTGCCGATGAAGCAGCCGAACAGGGCGAGGCCGATATTCGTCGGCGTCAGGGCGACCGCAAAGCCGTCGGCGAGAAATCCAAGAATTTCCACGTGATCTCCTTGGCACCGGTCAAGCGGTGACTAGCCGAAAAGCGGTCCCATCGGCAGCGGCAGGCCGAAAACGCCGTCGAACAGAAAGAACAGACCGAAACCGATCACCAATCCGGTGAGTACCGATTGCAACCAGCTTCCGCCGAGAATCCGCGCCAGAAATACCGCGGCGACGCTTGTCGACAGCGGAAAGCCCGCCGGTTCGAGAACGAACGGATAGGCGATGAGGACCGCCAGCATCGCGAACTGGCCCCAGACATGCGGCCAGCGGAACCAGATCGGGTCGGGGTCCGGCTTGATGATCAGGAACGCCGCGAACAGCCCGAGCGGCACGGCGACCATGCGGGGAAACAGGCTGGGACCGGCAGGATCGCCATAGGCGACGACATAGCCGCCGGCGGCGATCCAGTACCAGATCGCGAGGGCGAGCAGTATCGCCCCCGCGATGCGGTCACTGAGACGAAGGCTCATGGCCGTCCTACTGGATGACACCGATGGCCTTCGAGATTTCCGCGGCCTTGTCCTTGGACTCGCGCACGAAGGCATCGAATTCCTTGCCACCGCGCCAGATCGGGGTCAGGCCCGACTCGGTCGCCGCCGTCTGCCAACCGTCCGAATCGTAAAGCGTCTTCATCTTCTCGACCCAGAAATCATAGGCTTCGTCGGGAACCCCGCCGCCCATGTAGAAACCGCGCCAGTTGTAGCCGACGGCCTCGATGCCCTGCTCCTTGGCGGTGGCGATATCAGGATAGGCGGGCAGCCTGTCGTCGGACATGACCGCCAAAGCCTTGGCGTCGCCCGACTGGATGAAGCCGCCGATCTCGCCGATGTCTGTGAGGACGACGTCGATATGGCCGCCGAGCAACTGGGTGACGGCGTCACCGCCACCGGAGAATTCGACCCAGCGGATGTCCTTCAACTGGTCAGTCGGAACGCCGGCTTCCTGCGCCAGGATCAGGAACCGCAGATGGTCCCAGCCGCCGATCGAGGACGATCCACCGACCACGACACCGGCCGGGTCTTCCTTGACGGCGGCGAGGACGGCTTCGAGCGAGTCGTATTCGGAGTCCTTGTTGACCAGCACCGTGCCGACATCGGCGCCGAGCATGCCCAGCCAGCGCATCTGGTCGATGCCGGCCGGATATTTGTCCTGGGCGATCTGGGTGATGCCGACGGTCGATGTCGCAACGATCAGATTCGGGTCGTCATTGCGCTTCGATGCGACATTGGCGAAGGCCACAGCGCCGACGGCGCCCGGCATGTTGGTCACCTGGACGGCGCCCGGAACGAGGCCTTCTTCCTGCAGCAGGCGACCGACGGTCCGGCAGGTGAAGTCCCAGCCCCCGCCGGGATTGGCCGGTGCGATGCACTCGACATTCGACGGCTCGAACGCCGCCGCCGGTAAGGCGATCGACGCCACGGCCGCGACCATCAGCAAACGTTTCAAAAACATACTCATCCTCCCTCTGGCGACGGTTCTTGCGTCCCCCGCCCTGTTGTCGGCCGCAAGAGATCGCGCCGTCACCGACATTTACCCTTGCGTGCCTTTGTTAGTGGATGACACCGAAGTATTCGGCCGGTCAAGGCCGGACGCGATGTCATCTGTGCTGCGCCGCGAAAAGAGGGCATGCTGCAATGCAGCGCAATATTTCAAAATTTACTTTCGACTGACCCTTCGCGTATGGGAACCGTAATGCCAACGAAACAAAACAGGAGCGGGATGATGGCCGAAGCAGGCAATGTGTTGCCCATGCCGGTGCGCGCTGGGAGCCGGATCGAGATTTGCGAGGTCGGCCCCCGCGACGGCTTCCAGATCGAAAAGCCCTTCATCCCGACGGAACGCAAGATCGAGATCGTCAACGGCCTGATCGATGCCGGCTTGCGCAAGGTGCAGGTGACCTCCTTCGTCTCGCCGCGCGCCGTGCCGCAACTCGCCGACGCCGCCGAGGTCCTGTCCGGCATCGACAAGCGACCGGGCGTCGTGCTGACGGCGCTGGTGCCGAACGCCCGCGGCGCCGAGCGGGCGGCGGAAACGCAGCTAGACATCATGGGGCTGTTCTGCTCGGCCTCCGAAGCGCACAGCCGCAAGAACGTCAACGCCTCGATCGACGAGACGCTCGCGCGGTTTCCGCCGGTGGTCGAGATCGCCACGGCGGCGGGCAAGCGGGTCCAGGGCGGCGTCGCCACCGCCTTCGGCTGCCCCTTCGAGGGCGACGTTCCGCCCGAATCCGTCGTGCGGATCGCGCGCTTCTACCGCGACCTCGGCATCGTCGATCTCAATCTCGGCGACACCACCGGCATGGCGACGCCGACGACGGTCAAGGCATTGCTGGCGGCGCTGCGGGAGGGCGTGCCGGAGATGAAAATCACGCTGCATTTCCACAACACGCGCGGCGTCGGCCTCGCCAATGTCATGGTCGGCCTTTCCGAAGGCGTCAACCGTTACGATTCCTCCATCGGCGGGCTCGGCGGCTGTCCCTTCGCGGCGGGGGCGACGGGCAACATCTGCACCGAGGATCTGGTCTATCTGCTCCAGGAAAGCGGCTATGAGACCGGCGTCGATCTCAAACGCCTGATCGCGGTCGCCAAGCGGACCGAGACGATCCTTGGCCGGGAATTGCCGGGCCAGGTGATGAAGGCCGGGCCGCGTTTGACCCGGCACGGCGTCGACGACGTCTCTACGGCGGCGGGCTGAGAAGCATGGAGCAACCGCTTGCCGGTATTCGCGTCGTCGATCTGACGCGCATTCTCTCCGGACCGTTCTGTTCAATGATCCTCGGCGATCTCGGCGCCGATGTCGTCAAGATCGAAACGCCGGGTTCGGGCGATCATGTGCGTGGCCAGGGCGCGATCATCGATGGTCTGTCCTGGTATTTCGCCAGCTTCAACCGCAACAAGCGCTCGATCACGCTGGATTTGAAGCGCGAGGAGGGCAAGGCCGTCCTGCGCAGGCTTCTGACCGAGGCCGACGTGCTGGTCGAGAATTTCCGGCCCGGCGTCCTCACCGCCATGGGGCTCGACCGCGCCGGGCTCGACGCCATCAATCCGCGGCTCGTCGTCGGCTCGGTCAACGGCTACGGCACCACCGGCCCCTATAGCGAGCGACCGGCCTTCGATTTCATCACCCAGGCGATGTCCGGCTTCATGGCGGTGAACGGAACCCTGGAAGGCGGTCCGATCCGCGCCGCGCCGCCGCTGACCGATCTCATCGCCGGTCTCTATACCGCGCTCGGCATCGTCGCGGCTTTGCGCGTGCGCGACCGGGACGGCGCCGGCCAGGCAGTCGAATCCTCGATGATGAACGGCATGATCTCGATGATGGCCTATCTGTCCGCCGCCCAGCTCGCCACCGGCCAGACGCCGCCGCCGACCGGCAACGACCACCCAATCGCCTCGCCTTACGGGCTGTTCCAGGCATCCGACGGTCCGGTGGCGGTGGCCGCGTCGACCCCGCCGATCCTGCGGCGGTTCCTGGAGACGACCGGGCTTTCGGCGATGCTGGAGGATGCGCGCTTCGACACCAATGCCAAGCGGGTCGAGCGCCGCGCGGAGGTCAACGCGATGATCGACGATGCCATGCGTCACGAGAGCCAAGCGATCTGGATCGAGCGGCTGAACGCCGCCGGCGTGCCCTGCGGTCGGGTGCAGACACTCGCCGAGGTGTTCGAGGACCCGCAGGTGCGCGAGCAGGAGATGGTTCTCGCCATCGATCATCCGGGCCACGGCACGGTCAAGATGACCGGCTTTCCGATCAAATTCTCGGACACGCCCTGCGTCGTCCGCCATCCGGCGCCGGATCTCGGCGCGGATACCGACACGGTTCTCGCCGAGGCGGGCTATTCGTCCGCCGAGATCGCCGCGCTGCGGGGTGACGGGGTAATCTGAAGGCCGCGCGAATGAAAACGGCCGCGCACCCTTTCGGTCGCGCGGCCGATTCACGTGAAACAATGGCTACCCTTAGAGGCCGTTTCGAAACCCTGCCAAGACCAGCCTCCATGGTTCACCCGGGACGCCCAAACCCGCGGAAATCGGGTATCATGTCATTGCGGAGCGACCATCCGAGGGGCCTTTGAACCCGCCGCAGTGAGTTTCGAAACGGACTCTTAGAGCAGGCCGGCTTCCTTGTAATAGCGCTCGGCGCCCGGATGCAGAGCGACCGGCAGGTTCTTCGCGGCCTTCGCCGGGTCGATCGACTTCGCTGCATTGTGGGCGGCGACCAGCTCCGGCAGGTTCTCGATCAGCTGCTTGGTCATCTGGTAGACCAGTTCCTCGTCGACGTCGCTCGAGGTAACCAGGATGTTGGTGATCGCCAGCGTCGGCACGGCTGCGTCCTGGCCATCATAGGTGCCCGCCGGAATTTCGGCTGCCTGGAACGGCGCGCCGAGTTTTTCGGCGATCTCGGCCGGAACCGCGACGACCGTGATCGGCAGCGACGAGGCGAGGTCGCGGATCGAGGCGACGCCGAGGCCGGCCGACTGGAGCGTCGCGTCGAGCTGGCGGTTCTTGATCAGCTCGACCGACTCGGCGAAGGGCAGATACTCGGTCTTGCCGAGGTCTTCATAGCTCATGCCGGCAGCCGAGAAGATCGCTCGCGCGTTGAGCTCGGTGCCGGACGCCGGTGCGCCGACCGACAGCGCCTTGCCCTTCAGGCCGGCCAGATCGGTGATGCCGGAATCCTTGGAGGCGACGATCTGCACGTAGTTCGGATAGATCGCGGCGATGGCGCGCAGCTTCTCGACCGGCTGCTGGAAGCCGGCGTCGGCGTTGCCTTCGGCGGCGGCCTTGACCGAGTCACCGAGGGCGAAGGCGATTTCCCCACGACCCTGTGCAATCAGATTGATGTTTTCGACCGACGCCTTGGTCGACTGGACCTGGGTCTTCACCCCCTCGATCTTGTCGCCATAGACTTTGGCGAGCGCGACGCCGAGCGGATAGTAGACGCCCGAGGTGCCGCCAGTCAGTACGTTGATGAACTGCTGGGCCGAGGCGGCGGCTGGCGCCATGGCCAGGCCCGCGACGAGCGCCGAGGCGGCGAGACGGTTGAATAACTTCATGAAGTGTCCTCCCAAAAAGGGCCGAAGCGGCCCGGTCGCAGATTTGTAACAGCCGACGAGGAAACCTCAAGGGCGGCGGAGAGGACAGGCCCACTCCCCGTTTGGGAACGGGGTGCATCCTTGTGCGCCCTCCGTCGAATTGACTTCGCGCTTTTCATGTCGGATGTCCTCCCGCAGCGCACTATTGGAGAAACCGCATGTCCGACATGATCGACGTCCACGACCTCAAGGTTGCGGCCATCCTGAAGAATTTCATCGACACGGAGGCTTTGCCGGACACCGGGATCGCGCCGGATGTCTTCTGGAAGGGGACGTCGGACATCCTCAACGGCCTGGCACCGCGCAATCGGGAGTTGCTGCGGATCCGCGAGGAGATGCAAGCCAAGATCGACGACTGGCACCGCGAGCGCCGCGGCAAGCCGATCGACATGAAGGAATACAAGGCGTTCCTGGGCGATCTCGGCTATCTCGTTCCGGAAGGGGCGGACTTTGCCATCGAGACCGAAAACGTCGATCCGGAAATCGCGCTGATCCCCGGTCCGCAGCTCGTCGTGCCGCTGATGAACGCGCGCTACACGCTGAACGCGGCCAATGCCCGCTGGGCCTCGCTCTATGACGCGCTCTACGGCACCGACGCGATGGGCGATCTGCCCGAAGGCAAGGGCTACGACCGGGCGCGGGGCGCGCGCGTCGTCACTTGGGCGAAGAGCTTCCTCGACGGCCTGGCGCCGCTCGACCGGATCTCGCATATCGACGTGAAGGCCTATTCGGTCGAGGACGGTACACTGGCCGCCACCTTCAACGGCGGCAAACAGGCGCGGCTGAAGAACCCGGCCGCCTTCGCCGGCTATCGCGGCGACGCCGCGGCCCCGACGGCGCTGCTGTTCAAGCACAACGGCCTGCATCTGGAAGTGACCATCGACGCGACCAACCGGATCGGCAAGAACGATCCGGCGAACGTCGCCGACATGATGATGGAATCGGCGATCACGACGATCTGCGACTGCGAGGATTCGATCGCCGCCGTCGACGCCGAAGACAAGACCGCCGTCTATCGCAACTGGCTCGGCCTGATGAAGGGCGACCTTCAGGACAGCTTCGAGAAGGGCGGCGAGACGGTGACGCGGCAGCTCAACCCGGATCGCGACTATGTCGGCGCCGACGGCGCGGCCCTCAGCCTGCCGGGGCGCTCGCTGCTCCTGATCCGCAATGTCGGCCACCTGATGACCAACCCGGCCATCCAGCTCAAGGACGGGGCCGAGGTGCCGGAGGGCATCATGGACGCGGTGATCACCGCGATGATCGCCATGCACGACCTCAAGAAGACCGGCGGCATCCGCAATTCGCGTGCCGGCTCGATCTACATCGTCAAGCCGAAGATGCACGGGCCGGACGAGGTCGCCTTCTCCGACGAGATCTTCGGCCGCGTCGAGGATTTGCTCGGCCTTGCCCGTTACACGCTCAAGATGGGCATCATGGACGAGGAGCGCCGCACGACGGTCAACCTCAAGGAGTGTATCCGCGCCGCCAAGCATCGGGTGTTCTTCATTAACACCGGCTTCCTCGACCGCACCGGCGACGAGATTCACACCTCGATGGAAGCCGGGCCAATGATCCGCAAGACCGTGATGAAGGACCGCACCTGGATCAAGGCCTATGAGGACTGGAACGTCGATGTGGGTCTTGCCTGCGGCCTGACCGGCAAGGCGCAGATCGGCAAGGGCATGTGGGCGATGCCGGCAAGGATGCACGACATGCTGGCCCAGAAGATCGCCCATCCGCAGGCCGGCGCCAACACCGCCTGGGTGCCGAGCCCGACGGCCGCGACCCTGCACGCGACCCATTACCACAAGGTCGACGTCCTCGCCTGGCAGGAGGCAATTGCCAAAAAGGGCAGCCGGGCGGTCCTCTCCGACATCCTCACCGTCCCGCTCTCCAACCGCGCCAATTGGCCGGAGGAGCAGATCCGGGGCGAACTGGAGAACAATGCGCAGGGCATCCTTGGCTACGTCGTGCGCTGGATCGACCAGGGCGTCGGCTGCTCGACCGTGCCCGATATCAACGATGTCGGCCTGATGGAGGACCGCGCCACCTGTCGCATCTCCTCCCAACACATCGCCAACTGGCTGCATCATGGCGTCGTCTCCAAGGACGAGGTGATGGAAGCGATGAAGAAGATGGCCAGAAAGGTCGACGAGCAGAACGCCAGCGATCCGGCCTACCAGCCGATGGCCGGAAATTTCGACGGCTCGATCGCCTTCAAGGCGGCCTGCGACCTGGTCTTCGAAGGGCGGGAACAGCCGTCCGGCTACACCGAGCCCGTGCTGCATCGCCGCCGGCTTGAGAAGAAGGCGCAAGCGGCGGGATAGCCCTGCTGCTACCGTGCGCACATTGCCCTGGAATCAGGGCCGAGAAAGAAAAGAGACCCGTCTGGTGACGGGCCTCTCCACTGCCGGCGGATTTCCGGTTGAACGGGGACGGGATCCAGACGATCGCGCCGGTTGGAGGGGGCGTGCCCCCTCGCTGCTGATTGGACGCGTCGCTTAGTTCGACTGCGTCGGCAGGCTCTGCTGCACGGCCTGGTTCAGAGCGTCGTTGGTGCTCTGGGCATCACAGGACTTGTCGCCCTTGTCGTTGCTGCTGGCGATCGCGTTGACCTCCAGTTCGCAAACCACGGCGGCGACGCTGATCGGCACCTGTACGGAGCCGACATCGATAACGTCCTGCGCCTGCACGGTCAGGTCGTTGAGGGCCGAGAGATCGTTGGCGATGTTCTGCGCAATGTCGTTGTTGCTGATATCGACGACGACGAGGCCCTTGCCGCCGCCGGCATCGATCTTGTTGTTGCCGGCGTTGGTTGAATTGGCCTGGGCAAAGGCCGAGCCGCCCATGGCGAGCGCGACGACGGTGGCGAGTGCTGTGGTCTTGAACATTGTAAGCTCCATTCCTCGAGTTGAGCTGTCCCTGTCGGCACCTCTAACCAACTGATTGCAGGAGCGTTCCCGGCGTGGAGCCAAAAAATTACAGCGCCGTGATATGACCCCCTTACGGTCACGGAGGCGGCGTATTTCCGCCGCCCATGCGGCCTTTTACGGCATCCTTGAAGGGTCTGTGTCGGGCGTCGAAGAGGGGCCTGGGGCCACAAGGGACGGCAAAGCCGCGTCCCAGCCTCTCTTGCCGCGCCCTGGATGAAGCTCCACCCGACGCCCATGAAAAAGCCGCCGGAGGGATGCCCTCCGGCGGCTGTTCGTATCATGGGAGCGGTGCGGAGATGGGCCGCGCCGCGTCCGGCAAAACCCTATCGGCGGCTGCGCGGCTTCGCCGCTGCGCTGGCGCTGGCCGCGCGCCGGGCACGGCGATTAGGGCCTCCCGCCTTGGCGGGACTGGATTTGGCGGGCGCCGGTTCGCTTTTTTGCGGTGCAGATACGCGCTGGGCGGCCGTCTTGGCCACAGCTGGCTTCGGGGCCTCGGCGCCGCCGACTTTGTTCGTCGTCTCCTGCTGGAGCCTGGGCGCGGAGTTGGCAACGGCCTTCACCGGCTGGGTCTTCGCCGGGTTGGCCGCAGGCGTCTCGGCGCCGGGCTTGGGCGCCGACGCTTCGGCGAAGAGGTTCGGTTCTGAATCGTTCGCCGCCCGTTTCGCTTTCGAGCCCGACGCTTTGGATGTCTGATCCTTCGGCTTTTTGGCTGTCTTGGCGACAGGCGTTGTCTTTCCCTCATCTCTTACCGATGACGCAGCCTTGGTATTGGCCGCGGCGGCGTTCGCATTGTCGGCAGACCGCCCAGCCTTCGCCTTCGCCGCCTTGCCGGCCTTTGCTGTCTTGTCGGCCTTCGCCTTTGTCTCAGGAGCCGGCGTCGCCGCTGTCGGCGCTTCGTCGGCGGCGGCCAGCTTGGCGACTTCGGTCTCACCGATGATGGTCTTGCCGAGCTTTTCGGCCTTTGCCTCCCGCTCGGCGACGGCGCCCTCGCGCCGCGGCGCGACATCCTTGTGAGGCTGGGTCGCGTTGGCGTGGGTGGTCCCGTGCGTCAGCGCGAAATCGACGATGCGCGGGCAAATCTCGGCGCGGAAGCGCGAGCCGTTGAAGACGCCGTAATGACCGACCTTCGGCTGCACGTAATGGACGCGCATGTCGGCCGGGATGTTCGAGCAGAGCCGCTGCGCCGCCTCGGTCTGGCCGACGCCGGAAATGTCATCGTTCTCGCCCTCGACGGTGAGCAGCGCCGTGCGCTTGATCTTGGTCAGGTCGATGCGCTTGCCGCGATGCATCATCTCGCCCTTCGGCAGCGAATGCTTGATGAACACCTCGTCGACGGTCTGCAGATAGAACTCGGCGGTCAGATCCATTACCGCATTGTACTCGTCGTAGAACTCGCGGTGCTTGTCGGCCGAATCCCCGTCGTCCTTGACCAGGTGCCAGAAGAACTCCTTGTGGGCGGTCATGTGCCGATCGAGATTCATCGACATGAAGCCGGTCAGCTGCAGGAAGCCCGGATAGACGGGCCGCGTGAAGCCCGGCTGCGGAAACGGCACCGTCATGATGACGTTGTCGCGGAACCAGTCGATGCCCTTGTCCTCGGCCAGCCGGTTGACCGCGGTGGGGTTGATGCGCGTATCGATCGGGCCGCCCATCAGCGTCATCGTCGCGGGCGTGCAATCGTCCTCGTCCGCTTCCATCAGCGCCACCGCCATCATCACCGGAACGGCCGGCTGGCAGACGCCGATGATGTGGGTATCGGGTCCGAGGAACTGGAGCATCTCGATGAGGTAGTCGACATAGTCGTCGAGGTCGAAACGACCGTCGGTCACCGGGACGTGACGGGCGTCGTTCCAGTCGGTGATGTAGACGTCGCCATAGGGAAGCAGCGCTTCCACCGTACCGCGCAGCAGGGTCGCGTAATGGCCCGACATCGGGGCGACTAGCAGAAACCGGGGGTCCTCACCGTGCCGCTTGGGCAGTTCGCGGTCGAAATGCAGCAGCCGGCCAAAGGGCTTCTCCCACACGACCTTGTCCTGCACCGGCACGCGTTGACCGGCGACGACGGTTTCGTCGAGGCCGAATTCCGGCTTGCCATAGACCCGCGTGGTGCGCTCGAACAGTTCGGCCGCCGCCGCGATGGAGCGCCCGGCCGTGGTTTGCGACAGTGGATTGAGCGGATTTTGGTAGAACAGCCGGGTGACGTCGGCCATGGCCCGCAGCGGCGTAAGCGCCGCGTGGTTCCATTCATAAAAATGATACAACATCAACTCCCGCTATGCCTTCCTGAATAAATTAGCAAATTTTGCTGCAATGCACAAATAGGGAGCCGAGGTCGATTTTAACACCGGCACATGGCTGCTATAGCCATTTGATGAGCACCCTTTGGGCTTCGATGCCCGCTTCCTCCAGCATCTCGTCTACTCGCTGATTCGCCAGTATAGCCGGGTGTCGCTTGCGCGAGACCGTCATGAAACCGTTACGTGCATAGAGCGCCGCTTGACGGCAGTTGTCGACAGTCGCTGGTATGCCAACGGCCCGATGGTCGAACCACCGTGCCCTCTGCGTCACAGCGGCGATGAGGGCGCCGCCGATGCCGCGACGTCGATCCGGCGTCAGGACGCGGTGATCGGCGAGCCAGTAGAGATCGCCGCGCTCTTGCGCCGCTGCGTAGCCGACCGGGTGGCCGTTGCGCTTGGCCACGGCGACGAAAATTTCGTGGGATAGCAGGAATCGGACGAAATCCGGCAGCGTTGATGGCTCCACTGGAATTTCGTTCCCAGGCTCCGGCGGCCGGGTGGCTGCCTCCTGGCGGATCGCCAGCAATGAATCGGCCGCGCCGGGCTCCATCATGCGAATGCGGTAGCCTTTCGACGCCAGACCCTTGAATGCTTTGCGCCCCGGCTTCTTGCCCATGGCTTCCCGTGCCGGAGAGCGGCCGCTAGATCACATCAAATCGGATCGATCTTATCCGATTTCCTACGACGCGATCGATTTCCGTTGCCGAGCCCGCCAACCGTGTGGTCGGCTCCAACTATGAAGTGCATGGACTGTAGTCGCGGCACCAGCTCATGAGCAAGGCTCAGATCGCGATGATCGCGGCACCCACCATGCGGCCGGTCTCGAGGTCGACATGGGCTTCTGCGGCTTGATCAAGACGGTACTCCCGACCAATCCCAGCGGTAATGTTCCGTTGTATCATAGCCAGTACTTCCTTCGCAGCGTCGCGGTAGATATCCTTGTCGCTCGCATAGCTCATGATGCTCGGCCGGGAGAAACAGATCGCCCGCAAGGGCGCGAACTCCTCAATGGTGAGCGGCGGGATCGGGCCGGCAGCCTGACCGATGCTGGCGACAGTGCCGAGGGGTCGGGCGCAGGCAAGGGTCTTGCGCAACATTTTTCCGCCGATACCATCGACTGCGAAGTCAACTCCCCTCCCCATGGTCAGCTTAGCAACCTCGTCGACAATTTCTGCATCGCGACCTACGATCACGTGGTCCGCGCCATTGTTCCGCGCCGCCGATGCCTTTTCCGGCGAGCCGACCGCTCCGATTACAGTGGCGCCAAGGTATTTCGCCCATCGCGTGAGCATGCTGCCAAGCCCACCTGCGGCTGCATGAACGAGCAAGACGCTTTCCTTGCTGACCGGATAGGTGCACCTGAGCAGCATATGCACCGTCATGCCGCGCAGCATCGATGCAGCGGCGCTGTGTGAAGAGATCGTATCTGGCAGAGCTATAGCCCGCCACGCGGGTAACAGCCGCGTGGCCGCATATGCTCCGGGGAGAGCGGTATATACGATACGCTGCCCCACCTTGGCGTCGTTTACATCATCGCCAAGAGCTTCGATGGTCCCGACGCCCTCCACACCGAGAATGCCGGGAGCGGGCAACGGGTAAAGGCCTGAGCGAAAATAGATATCAATGAAGTTGACCCCAATCGTCTCGTGCCGGATGCGCACTTCGCCCGGCCCCGGCTCCTGCGGCGGCCAGTCCACCATTTCCATCTGATCTATCGACCCCGGGCGTTTCAATTTGACGGCTTTGTTCATGATGGCCTCGCTTTCTCTCAGCAACATAGGTGCTCGCCGAACTGTTATAAATTTCCTATATTGAACCAATGGATGGGAAAAAATTAACAGAGATGGATTGGGAGGATCTGCGCCATTTTGCGGCTTTTGTGGCCCGCGGCAGCCTCTCAGGGGCTGCCCGTCAGCTTGGCGTCGAGCATGCGACGGTGGCCCGCCGCATCGCATCCCTGGAGTCGGAACTGGGGATGAAACTCGTTGATCGACGGGGTAGGCGGCTCACGCTGACGCCGGACGGGGAACGCGTCGCGAGCGTCGCCACGCGGATCGCGGTCGAGACACAGGAACTGGCGCGTCTGGCACGCGGTGCGAACGCGGAGCTCAAGGGTGACGTCATTATCAGTGCCCCACCCGCCTATGCGGCAGCTTTTCTGGCGGGGCCCCTGGTCAGGCTGAGGAAACGCCACCCTGACCTGCGCCTCCGAGTTTCGGGGGAAGGGCGCGTCGTTTCATTGGACCGGCGCGAAGCCGACATAGCAATCCGCCTCAGCCGACCCACGGCGGGGGACCTAACGGTGACGAAACTCGGCGAGGTGCGGTTTCACCTCTACGCGCTCACCCGCTATCTGAAAGAAACGGCAAGATCCGACTGGAATTTTATCGGCTTGGACGGATCGATGGCTCATTCACCCCAGCAATCCGCAGTCGAGCGGATGACCGGGGGGCATGACTTCGGGCTGTCATCCGACCACCTTGAGATTCAACTTGCCTTTGTTTTGGCGGATGGGGGCGTGGCCATGTTGCCCGAATTCATGGCGGCGCCCAAGGTTTCGCTCGACCGGGCCTGTCCAGACGATCCGCCGCTTATTCGCGAGGTTTGGCTTATCATCCACTCCGACATGATGTCGGCCGCCCCGATACGGGCGGTTGTCGATTTCCTAAAACTGTCTCGCTCGTAGTGTTCGTTTTTGTCGGCAGTAAATCATTGAGGCAGCCCGCCCGGTAGAACCAACGGGAGCTTCGACCAACACGATGTTCGGATGGCGTCATTGAAATAGCTCGCACGGAAAGCGGGCGAAAAACCGGTCGCCGCTTTTCGTCATCCCTGCTCTAGCCGTCGTAACCCTCGACAATGATCGTGTCGGCCTCGGCATATTGCTGCCGGAGCGGCTTGACCTGAAGTCACTCCAGGTCGGTAGTCTTCTCAAGGCAGATGGATCTCGGGACCTTGAATGACATGAAAATCGCGGAAGTGGCTGCGAAATGCGGCTTGAGCATCGACACAATACGATATTACGAGAAGGCTGGCATTTGCCCTGCCCTCCGCCGGGGGTCTGATGGAAAGCGACACTTCTCACCGGAGGACGTGGATTGGCTGACCCTTCTCGCATCCCTTCGCGAAACAGGGATGCCGACCAAGGCGATGAAACACTTCGCCGGGCTCTACCAGCAGGGAGACGGGACAGTCTCCGAGCGGAAGACGATGCTCCTTGAGCACGAGAAGCGTCTGCAGGTCCAACAAGCATTACTCGCGAAGTGCAGAAAGCTGCTGACCCATAAGCTCGCGCGATATGACGACATACTGGGAGGCAAATCATGAAAATCATCGTTGTCGGAGCCGAGGGAGATATCGGCGAAGCAGCCTGCGAGGAACTCGGCAGGCGACACGATCTCGTCCGTGTGGGCCGTTCGAGCGGAGAAATCCAGGTCGATATGTCTGACCCTTCCTCGGTCGATGAAATGTATGCACGCGTCGGAACGGTGGACGCGGTTGTCTCGACAGCGGGGATGTGCATTTCGCGCCGCTGGGTGAACATACCGCGGAAACGCTCATGCTTGGCCTGCGTCAAAAGGTAATGGGACAGATCAACCTTGTCGTCGCCGGATTGAAGTCGGTTGTGGAAGGTGGGTCTTTCACACTGACGAGCGGCGTGCTCGATCGCGACCCAATTCGCATGGGCGTCGGTGCCGCAACGGCGAACGGAGCGCTCGGTGGATTCGTCGTCGGGGCAGCCATTGAGATGCCCCGCCGACTGAGGATCAATGTCGTCAGTCCCGGTCTGTTAGATGTCTCGGTGCCGCGATATGGGCAGTGGTTTCCGGGCCACGACCCGGTTTCGTCTGAGCGCGTCGGACGTGCCTATGCGAAGAGCGTCGATGGCGCGATCACCGGCCAGGTCATCATCGTCGATTAGACTAGCCCTACACTGCAGACTTGGCATAGACATCGATCAAAGGGCACTTTGGACGGACTCCCGCTTCGCCCCGCGAGCGGACCACCACGATGTGCAGGCATCGCCATTGAAACAGCTTGTGCGGGATACCGGAGGAAAACCGGTTCCGGTTTTCCTCACCCTGCCCTAGCCGTCGTAGCCCTCGATGATGATCATGTCGGCCTCGGCATAGCGCTGCCGGATCGCCTTGGCCTTCTGATACTGCTCACTGTGGTAGCAAGCCTTGGCGGTTTCGACGCTGTCGAAGGCGATGACGACGTTGCGGCTCCGCGCGGTGCCCTCGAGCGCCTCGAACGCGCCGCCGCGGGCAAGGAATGTCGCGCCATATTCGCGAAACGCCGGCGCGGCGGCCTCGACATAACCCTTGTAGCCCTCGGGGTCGCGCACGTCGACGCGTGCGATCCAGTAGCCCTTTGCCATCAGTCTCTCTCCCTTTGAGCGCTTAGCCCCACCGGCCGGCGCGTTGCTGCGAAGCGTCCTTGCGCCTTGGAGGCGAGCGCCGCCGCCATCTCGTCAAGGATCACGAGGGCGGCCTCGCGTGGGTTTGCGGCCGCGACGATCGGCCGGGCGACGACGAGGTGCGAGGCACCCGCGTGAAGCGCGTCGGCCGGGGTCGACACCCGCTTCTGGTCGCCGGCGGCAGCGCCGGCCGGCCGGATGCCGGGCGTGACGATTGCCATGTCAGGGCCGATCAGGGCGCGCATCGCGGCCGCCTCGTGCGCCGCCGACACGATGCCGCCCAGGCCGATGTCCCGTGCCTGTCCCGCCCGTAGCCGCACGAGGTCCGAGACGCCATGGGCGTAACCGGCCGCCTTCAGATCGGCATCGTCGAGGGAGGTCAGCACCGTGACGCCGAGCAGCGTCAAATCCGTGCCCTTCGCCGCGTCGACGGCGGCCTGCATGGCGTGCGGATAGGCGTGGATCGTCAGCATCGACGCGCCGAGCGCGAGCGCGCTGTCGACCCCCTTGGCCACCGTGTTGGGAATGTCGAGGAGCTTCAGGTCGAGAAACACCCGCTTGCCGGAATTGGCGAGGTCGGTGACCAGCGGCAGCCCGCCCGCATAGGCCAATTGATAGCCGATCTTGTACCAGGACACGGCGTCGCCGAGCGTCTCGACAATCCGCTCCGCCTCGGCGCGGGTGGACACGTCGAGCCCGACGATCAGCCTGTCGCGCGCCGCATTGCTGGCATTCGCGTCGCTCAATGGGCTTCCTCCCAATTGCCGGCCGCCTTGACGTCGACCTCGATCGGCACGGTGAGTTCGACGCGCGGCAGCGCCGCCCCCTCCATCACCTGCTTGATGACGGGCAGGCTCGCCTCGACCTCGTCCTCATCGACCTCGAAGATCAGTTCGTCATGCACCTGCAGAAGCATTTGCGCCGACAGGCCGGCGGCGGCGAGCGCCGGCTCCATGCGGATCATGGCGCGGCGGATGATGTCGGCGGCGGTGCCCTGGATCGGCGCGTTGATCGCGGCGCGCTCGCTGAACGCGCGCACCGACGGGTTCGGCCCCCTGATGTCGGGATAATGCGCCCGCCGGCCAAACAGCGTCTCGACGTAGCCATGTTCCTTGGCGAAGGTCTTGGTCGCGTCCATGTAGTCGCGAATGCCCGGAAAGCGCTCGAAATAGCGCTTGATGTAGAGCCCGGCTTCCTCGCGCGGAATCGACAGCTGGTTGGCCAGCCCGAAGGCCGAGATGCCGTAGATGATGCCGAAATTGATCGCCTTGGCGCGCCGCCGCACCATCGGGTCCATGCCCTCGACCGGCAGGCCGAACATTTCCGACGCGGTCATGGCGTGGATGTCGAGCCCCTCGCGAAACGCCTCCTTCAGCTGCGGAATGTCGGCGATATGGGCGAGGATGCGCAGCTCGATCTGGCTGTAGTCGGCCGAGACCAGCTTCTTGCCCTTGGGCGCGACGAAGGCGGTGCGGATCGCCCGGCCCTCCTCGGTCCGCACCGGGATGTTCTGCAAATTCGGCTCGGAGGAGGAGAGCCGCCCCGTCGTCGTCGAGGCCATGGCATAGGAGGTGTGGATGCGCCCCTGATCGTCCATATGCGCCGGCAGCGTGTCGGTGTAGGTGCCCTTCAGCTTGCTGAGCTGGCGCCAGTCGACGATGCGGCGCGGCAATTCGTGGCCCTCGGCCGCCAGTTCCTCCAGCACCCGCGCGTCGGTCGACCATTGGCCGCTCTTGGTCTTCTTGCCGCCCGGCAGGCCGAGCTTGCCGAACAGGATTTCGCCGAGCTGCTTGGGCGAGCCGGGATTGAACGCCTCGCCGGCCATCTCGGCGATCTCGGCTTCGAGCCCCGCCTGCTTCTGGGCGAAGCGGCCCGACAGCCGCGACAGGATCTGCCGGTCGGTCTTGATACCGCGCTGCTCCATGCGCGCCAGCACCGGCACCAGCGGCCGCTCGAGCCGCTCATAGACCGAGGCGAGGCCCTCGGCGACGAGGCGTGGCTTCAAGACCTGCCACAGGCGCAGCGTCACGTCGGCGTCCTCGGCGGCGTATTCGGTGACCTTGTCGATCGGGCAGGCGGCGATCGCCTTGGCGCTCTTTCCCGAGCCGCAGAGCTCCTTGTAGGACACCGGCTTGTGCCCCAGGAAGCGTTCCGACAATTCGTCCATCCCGTGGCCGTCCAGCGAGGACGAGGCGTCGAGGGCGTAGGAGATCAGCATCGTGTCGTCGAAGGATTCCACCGCGATGCCGTGCTGGAGCAGGACGAGGTAGTCGTATTTGAAGTTCTGGCCGATCTTCAGGATCGACGCGTCCTCGAGGACGGGCCTGAGAATCGCCAGCGCTTCATCGAGCGGCAGCTGCGGGCCGATCTCGTCTTCCGCCGCCTTCTCCGACAGAAGGTCCGCCTCGCCGGAGGGCGAGATATGGCCGAGCGGCAGATAGGCGGCGCGGCCCGGACGGGTGGCGAAGGAGACGCCGACGAGGTCGCAATTCATCGCCGAAAGCGAGCTGGTCTCGGTGTCGAAGGCGAGAATCCCGGCCTCCCGCGCCTCGCTCATCCAGGCTTGAAGCGTCGCGGCGTCGCGGATCGTCACATAGGCGGAGCGGTCGAACATAGCCGAGGTGGCCGCCGCCCTGCGGCTTTCGACGAGCCCGGCGGGGGTGAAGGGCAGCAGGGCCTCGCCATCGCCATGCGGCGCGGCCGGCGCGGACGGATCGAGGTCGGGACCGCGCGCCGGGCCCGTGACCGTGATCGCGGCGGTCTCGACCTCGGCGGCATTGGTGTCGAGCCGGGCAGCGACGCGCCGGGTCAGCGTCGTGAACTCCATCGCCTTGAGAAAGGCGATCAGCTTCTCGCCGTCGGGCTCGTGGATGAACAGATCGTCGAGCGGCGTGTCGAGCGGCGTCGCCTCATCAAGTGTCACCAGACGCCGCGACAGCCGCGCCTGGTCGGCGAATGCGATCAGGTTCTCGCGCCGCTTGGTCTGCTTGATTTCCGGCGCGCGGGCGAGCAACGTTTCGAGGTCGCCATATTCATCGAGCAGCTGCGCCGCCGTCTTCGGGCCGATCCCCGGCACGCCCGGCACGTTGTCGGAGGTATCGCCGACCAGCGCTTGCAGCTCGATCATCTTGTCCGGATAGACGCCGAACTTCTCCTTCACTTCCTCCGGCCCGAGGCGTTTGTCCTTCATCTGGTCGTAGAGGATCACGCACGGCCCGACGAGCTGCATCAGATCCTTGTCGGACGACACGATGGTGACATCGCCGCCCGCTTCCAGCGCGTGGCGGGTATAGGTCGCGATCAGATCGTCGGCCTCAAAACCCTGCTTTTCGATGCACGGCAGATCGAAGGCCCGCACCGCCTCGCGGATCAGCGAGAACTGCGGCACGAGGTCTTCCGGCGGCGCCTCGCGATTGGCCTTGTACTGGTCGTAGAGCTCGTTGCGGAAGGTCTTCGAGGAGTGGTCGAAGATCACCGCGAAATGCGTTGGCGCGACGCCAACGGAGGTGTCGCGCGATTCCTCGACCAGCTTCCACAGCATGTTGCAGAAGCCGGAGACCGCGCCGACCGGCAGGCCGTCGGATTTGCGGGTCAGCGGCGGCAGCGCGTGATAGGCCCGGAAGATGTAGGCCGAGCCGTCGACGAGGAAGAGATGATCGCCTTTTTGCATGGGCCGGAGATAGCTTGGCGCCCGCCCCAAGTCCATCACTCCGGCGCCGGGATATGCGGTGGAGCGTCGGCCGGACAGGCCTCGTCGAAAATTGCGCGGCGGGAGGATCGCTAGCCGCGAAATCCCGTGCCCCTTGCATTGTCGGGCCGCTTTCTATTTGTTACCGCGAATTAAGGTTGCCATCACGGGTATGTGACATGCGCGCAGGCGCGCTCCCTTGATTTATATCCACCCAAGTCGCATTTTAGCTTAGGCGATGCCTCACGGCGTCGCGTTCGGCCGAAGCACGTCCCCCGCTTAAGCCGAATCAAGAGCGATGCGGCCCTCTTCCCCCTCTCCAGGGCCTTCGCTCGACGGAAGCGAGAGAGTCGTTGCGGTGTATCCCCCTCCAGGCCGCGGCGGCTCTCTTTGCGTTTGGGATTACGTTACGTCGTTATCTATCTGGCCAGGCCACGAAACCGTCGCCACTATCCTGGCCATATGTCGGTTTTCGCATAGATTCTCTGCCGGCCCGTCGCGAGCCCGGAGTCGCATCCCTATCCCGCCATCGCCGCCTTCAAGGCTGGATAAAGCGCGCGATAGCGACGCCAGGCGGCCTCATAGGCCTCCGTCTTGTCTCCGCCCGGCGCAAAACGCCGCGCGATCGGCGGTTCGCACATGACCGATGCTGGATCGGCGCCGGTCGCGGCGCACAGGCCGAGTCGCGCGGCGCCGAAGGCCGCGCCGAAATCGCCAGCCTCGGGCAGCGCGATATCGCAGCCGAGCACCGTCGCCATCAGCTTCAGCCAATAGGCCGAGCGCGAGCCCGCACCGACGGCGATCAGCCGCTCCGGCCGCGCACCCGCGCCGCCCGCTTCCAGGCAATCGCGCATGGAAAAGGCGACGCCTTCGAGCACCGCCCGCGTCATCGCCTCACGGTCGGTGCCCGCCTCCAGACCCGCAAAGACGCCCCGAATGTCGGCATCATTGTGCGGCGTGCGCTCGCCGGACAGATAGGGCAGGAAGACCAGCCGCCCGGGCTCGGCGATTTCCTCGCCCAGCGCACCGGTCAGCGCTTCCGGCTTTTCGTGCAGGAGCTGCGACAGCCACCCAACCGAGCCCGCCGCCGACAGCGTCACGCCCATCTGGTGCCAGAGGCCGGGGATGGCGTGGCAAAAGGTGTGCAGCGCCGTTTCCGGCGCCGGTGCGTAGCCCGCCGTCGCGGTAAACAGGACGCCGGAGGTGCCGAGCGACAGAAAGCCGCTGCCGGGTTCGGCGACACCCACGCCGCAGGCCGACGCGGCGTTGTCGCCGCCTCCGCCGGCGACGACCGTTCCCGCCTTCATCCCGAAGGTGGCGGCGAGTTCCGGCCTGAGCCCGCCCGAAACCTCGGTGCCCTCGACGAGACGCGGCATGTGGGAAAGCGACAGGCCAGTCTTCTCCAGCATGCGGTCCGACCAGTCGCGCCTGCCAGTGTCGAGCCATGACGTGCCGGCGGCGTCCGACATCTCGGACACCGTCTCGCCGGTGAGCCAGAGCCGCAGAGTGTCCTTCGGCAGCAGCACTTTTCGAACCTTGGCGAAAATCTCCGGCTCGTGGCGCGCGACCCAGACGAGTTTCGGCGCAGTAAAGCCCGGAAAGACGATATTGCCGGTGATCGCGCGCGATTCCGCGTCGTCGAGCTCGCGCGCTTCTTCGTGGCTGCGCGTGTCATTCCACAGGATGCAGGGGCGCAGAACCCGGTCGTCCACTCCCAGCAGCGTCGCACCGTGCATATGGCCCGAGAGCCCGATGCCGGCGACGGCGGCAAGGTCGTCCGGATGCTCGGCCTTCAGCTTCGCCAGGACATCTTCGCAGGCCGCGATCCAACTTGCCGGGTCCTGCTCCGACCAGCCGAAGCGAGGCCGCTCGACCTTGAGCGGCACCGAGACCGAGGCGATGGCGCGCTGATTATCGTCGATCAGCAGCGCCTTCAGCGAGGATGTGCCGAGGTCGAGGCCGAGGTAATTCCGCATAAGACTTCACTCTTTCCTGCTCGCGGACGCCGCACCCGCCGCCGCTTTCGTCAGAAACGATACCAGAGGGCGGTGATCAAGCCCCGCTCCTTGATCGCGTTGGTGCCTGCCACGGTCGCAAAGCCGCCCGCCTGCAACGACCATTGCTCGTTGAAATCGTAGACCATCGAGAGTTGCGCCTTGTGATAGGCATAGGTCTCGACATCCTCGCCGCCGCCGGCCGAGAACGTTGCAAAACCCTGGGCGAGTAGCAGGATGTTCGACCACGGCCGGATGCCGAGGGTGAGGTCGAGCTTCACTTCGTCCGGCCCGCCGCCGACCCGGTAGCGATAGGCTGCTTGCGCGTCGACGAAGGCGGGATAGTCACCGAGCGTGAAGCCATAGCCGGCCAGCGCCCGGACCTCGATTTGCGGCGCGTCCCAACCAAACGTGTCGACCACCGCGTCGGCCGCGCCAAAGGCATCCTCGACCCGAGCCGAAATCTGGCCGGAGGCGACGAAGCCGTCGGCCTCGTATAGGCGCAACCGGCCGCCGATCCCGACATGCGACAACCCCGGTCGGGCGAAGGGCAGATCGCCCTCGCGCTCGGCGCCGAATTCGCCATCGCCAAGAAGTGTGAACGTCTCCGTGAGGCCGTATTCGACGAGGATTGCGACCGCGCCTTTTTCGAAGTCCGATCGCGGGGCGGGATACCCGTCCGCGTCGAATGCCGCGTCGGCTTGCGAGTAGAGGCCGGTGACGATCGCCTGACCCGTGCCCTCCTCCAGCGTCCAGGCGCCTGAGTGGGCAGGGCTGCTTGCACCGACGAGGATCGCGGCGGACACGACAAGGGCCACCAACGCTGGCTGGATGCCGCCGGCGCGACTCCGTTCAGCGACGCTCCCGACGGCGCGTCGCGCACGATCCCCCCTCACCGCCGGCATCAGTGCCCCTTTCATGAGACACCGCATCCGTCGAAGAGTTTAAATAGAGACTACGAAAGGCCGCAACCAGATTCTAAGGCCGGCGACCAATCGCGGATGACCGCACCGCGCGGCCTCGCCGTTTCGAGGCGGCTAAATGCTGCGGCGAAGCAGCGCCATTTGATCGCGCACGTAGCGCCGCATCAACTCGGGCGCGGATGCGCCGAACATCCGAATGCGGCCGGTATGGGCGAGGAGCAGCAGGCCTGCGGCATGGGCGAATATCTCCACGGTCAGCCGGTTCGCTTGGTACCGTTCGGCGCCCATTGCCTCCGCCGCCCGCCCGATCGGCGCCAGCGCCGCGCCGAGACGGGCATTCAGTCGCTCGTCCCGCGCTACGCCGAGCCCCTGCGGCTTCATGCCGCCGCGCAGGAGGTAAAAGCCCAGATCGAGATCGCGCGGGTTTTCGGCGTAGAAGCCGAAAAAGGCCATCGCGGCGGCTTCAAGTTCGTCGTCAGGCCGACCCAGCCCTTCCACGGCGGCATCCACGGTCTTCTCCAGCCGCCGCAACGAGGCTTCCAGCACCTCGGCATAGATCGCTTCCTTGGAGTCGAAGTGGAAATAGAGGGCCGCCGGGGTGTAGCCTGCGGCCTTGGCGATAGAGCGCAGGCTGGCGCCGTCGAGGCCATCGGCCTCGAACACCCGGCGCGCCGCATCGAGAATGAGCTCGCGCTTCATTTCGCCGACGGCCCGGCGGCGATCCGCTTGCCCGTTGCCCATCGCGATTTCGTCCCTTGATCTTACATTTGACATTTTTTCTAACAGTGTTCAAATCTGCTTGCAATACACAATGAGGAAATCCGCCATGATGATGTCGTCCGCCGAGTTTCGCGAGTCCCTCCGCCGTTACAATCCGCGCGTCTTCGTCAATGGCGAGCGGGTGGCGAGCGTCGCCGACGCACCATCGCTGCGGCCCGGGATCAACGCCATCGGCGTCACTTACGACATGGCGCTCAAGGAAAAGCATGCGGCGCTGATGACCGCCCGGCAAGCGACATCCGGCAAGACCGTCAACCGGATGCTGCATATCAACGAGACATCCACCGACCTGCTCTACAAGCTCGAAGCCGTCCGGCTCGTCTGCCAGGAATCCGGCTGCGCCCAGCGCTACCTCGTCCATGACGCGCTGAACGGCCTGTGGCAGGCGACCAAGCGGGCCGATGCCGAGCACGGGACGGATTATTTCGAGCGCTTCCTCGTCTATCTCCATCGCGTTCAGGACGAGGACCTAACGCTTGGCATCGCCATGACCGACGCCAAGGGCGATCGGTCCAAGCGGCCCGGCGATCAGGCCAATCCCGACGTCTATGTGCACGTCAAGGAGCGCCGCTCCGACGGCATCGTGATCTCTGGCACCAAGGCGATCGTCACCGGCGCGCCCTACGTCCACGAATTCCTTGTCATGCCGTGCCGGACCCACCGGCCGGAGGACGCGGCCTGTGCCGTTGCCTGCGCCGTGCCGGTCGACGCGGAAGGCGTCACCATCGTTGCGCGGCCCGCTGGGCGTCCTGGCGAGGCGGCGGCGAAATTTTCCGGCACCTATGGCCAATCCACCGGCGTCGTCATCTTCGAGAACGTGTTCGTGCCGCATGAGCGTGTGTTCATGGACGGCGAAACCGTCGAGGCCGGTTACCTGACCACCTCCTACGCCACCCATCACCGGCATTCGTGCATCGGCGCGCGGGCGGGCTTCGGCGACCTCCTGATCGGAGCCGGCGCCCTGATGACCGAGGAGAACGGCCTCGACCCGGACAAGCACGGGCATATCCGCGAGGCCATGGTCGAACTCATCACCATCACCGAGAGCTTCTATGCCTGCGGCGTCGCCGCCTCGGTCTACGGCGTCAAGGACGGCTCTGGTAACATCATGCCCGACCCGATGTTCTCCAATGTCGGCAAGCTGCTGCTGGCGACCAAGATCTACGACATGCACCGCGTCGCCCATTACGTTTCCGGCGGCCTGATCGTCGCCTTGCCGGGTCCCGACGAGGATCACAATCCGGAGACCAAGGCCTCGCTCTCGGCTGTCCTCGCCGGCCGGCCGGACATTCCGGCCGAACAACGGCTGGAGGTCGCGCGGCTGATCGAAGATCTGACCGCCTCGCATCAGGGCGGCTGGTACTCGGTCATCTCGCTGCATGGCGGCGGCTCGCCGGAAGCCATGAAACGCGAGATCTGGCGCAACTATCCGGTGCTGGAGAAGGTCGAACTGGTGGAGCGGCTGCTCGGCCGCGGCGTTCTCGACGAGGGCCAGCGGGTGTCGAAGCAGCCCGGCCGTTGCTGCGCCACCGGCTGCGAGGTGCCCGAACCGCCGACGGTCGCCCGCACCGAAAGCAGCATTTCCGTTCCGGACGCCGCCGAGTAGACTGCCGCCCGAGGCAAAGCGTGAACGGCCGCAGCAACGCCGGCCGCGCCGCGATCGGGAGGGACAGTCATGGCGAGCCGCTACCACGAAGTTTATGATTCCTGGCGCAAGGATCCTGAAGGCTTCTGGATGCAAGCCGCGCGGGATCTCGCCTGGACGAAGGAGCCGACCCGCGCGCTCGACGCCGATGCCGGGGTCTATGGCCGCTGGTTTCCCGACGGCGAATGCAACACCTGCTTCAATGCGCTCGACCGCCATGTCGACGCCGGCCGCGGCGACCAGGCGGCGATCATCCACGACAGCCCGGTCACCGGCACCAAGCGGCGCATCACCTATGGCGAGCTCCTGCGCCAGGTGAAGGCGCTGGCGGCGAGCCTGACCGATCTCGGCGTCGAAAAGGGCGACCGGGTGATCATCTACATGCCGATGATCCCGGAAACGATCGTCGCCATGCTGGCCTGCGCCCGGCTCGGCGCGATCCATTCGGTGGTGTTTGGCGGTTTTGCGGCGCGCGAACTCGCCACCCGCATCGACGACGCCACCCCGAAGCTGATCCTGTCGGCCTCCTGCGGCATCGAGCCGACCCGGCAAGTCGAATACAAGCCGCTGCTCGACAAGGCGATCGAACTGGCGACGCACAAGCCGCAAGCAACGATCGTCCTGCAGCGGCCCGAACGCACCTGCACTTTGGTCGAGGGCCGCGACCACGACTGGGCCGTCTCGCGCGACAAGGCCTTCGCCGAGATCGAGGCTGGCCGCGACGTGCCTTGCGTTCCCGTCAAGGCGACCGACCCGCTCTATATCCTCTACACCTCCGGCACGACCGGAAAGCCCAAGGGGGTCGTGCGCGACAATGGCGGCCACATGGTCGCGCTCCACTGGTCGATGGACGCGATCTTCGGCACCAAGGCCGGCGAGGTGTTCTGGGCGGCATCCGACGTCGGCTGGGTCGTCGGCCATTCCTATATCGCTTACGCGCCACTGCTGAAGGGCTGCACGACGGTTCTCTACGAAGGCAAGCCGATCGGAACGCCCGACGCCGGCGCCTTCTGGCGGGTCGTCGCCGAGCACGGGGTCAAGGTGCTGTTCACCGCGCCGACGGCGATCCGCGGCATCCGCAAGGAAGACCCCGACGGGGCGCTGGCCGCGCAGTATGATCTGTCGCAATTCGAGGCGCTGTTCCTGGCCGGCGAACGCGCCGACCCGGATACGCTGATCTGGGCGGAAAAGACCCTCGACCGTCCGGTGATCGACCATTGGTGGCAAACCGAATCCGGCTGGCCGATCGCCGCCAATCCCAAGGGCCTTGGCCTGCTGCCGATCAAGCGCGGCAGCCCCGGCGTCGCCATGCCCGGCTACGAAATCCATGTGCTGAACGAGGCGGGCAAGGAGGCCGCGCCCAATGAAATGGGCGCAATCGCGGTGAAGCTGCCGCTGCCGCCGGGCGCGCTGCCGACACTGTGGCACGCCGAGGACCGCTTCCGCGACGGCTATCTGTCGGCCTTTCCCGGCTATTACTCCACCTCCGACGGCGGGTTCATTGACGAGGAAGGCTATCTCTACGTCATGGGCCGCACCGACGACGTGATCAATGTCGCCGGCCATCGCCTGTCGACCGGCGAGATGGAGGAGGCGGTCGCCGGCCATCCGGCGGTCGCCGAATGCGCCGTCATCGGCATGCGCGATGAACTGAAGGGCGAGCTTCCCTGCGGCTTCGTCGTTCTCAAGAACGCCAACGGCCAGGATCGCGACGAGATCGAGCGCGAACTCGTCGCCATCGTGCGCGACCGCATCGGCCCGGTCGCCGCCTTCAAACGGGTCGTCATCGTCGACAAGCTGCCGAAGACGCGCTCCGGCAAGGTGCTGCGCCGCACGATGAAGGCGATCGTCGACCACGATCCGTTCGACATGCCGGCGACGATCGAGGACGCCAGCGCCATCGAAGACGTCAAGCGCGCGGTGGGGTGAGGGATCTGCTAGCCCCGAACAAGCCGCGGACCTTGCAAGGCCTCGCATCTGTATATACTTTCTTGATATGAATATACAGTGCGGAGAGTTGATGATGGCGCTTTACATCCGGGACCCTGAAGTCGACGAACTCGCCAGGAAGCTTCGCGCCATGACCGGGGCCAAGAGCAAGACGGACGCCGTCCGACGGGCGCTGCGGAACGAGTTGCGCCGGGCGCGCCGGCCCGAGCGGTTCGACGACCGGAACGCCAAAGTGATGGCGATGGCTGATGCCCTTGGCTCGTCGCAAACGCTTCCCTTCGACATGAAGGCCTTCACCGACGCGATGTGGGACGACGCCTGATGATGATCGACGCCTCGGCGATCGTGGCGATTCTCAACCGCGAGCCCGACGCGGAGAGATTGAAGCGCGCGATCGAAGAGGCGGACTCGCCCCTGTACACCTCGCCCCTTGCGCTGTTCGAGGCGACGCTCGGCCTGGCCCGCGCCAAATCCGATCCGCGCCGCCGCCCGACGGCGGAAGAGATCGCCGCAGCGGACATCGTCGTGCTTGAATTTGTCAAAGCCAACACGCTCGAGGTCGTGGCCGTCGGCCCACAAACGGCGGCGCGCGCCCTGCGGGCGGCTGCGACTTACGGCAAGATCGTCGGCCACCCGGCGGATCTGAATTTCGGCGACTGCTTCATCTACGCCAGCGCCAAGGAAATCGGCGCGCGCCTTCTCTACACCGGCAACGACTTCGCGAAGACCGACCTTGCATGATCTTCGCCGAAGACACCGCCACCGCCCCCCGGTTCCTCTTCGCCCCGTTTCCGGCTAGAAGCCCGGCGCGGCCCATAAGCACGGGTTCCGGAGACCGCTCATGAATGATGCAGCACTGCCCCAGGACAATGGCGAGACCCAGGCGCGCCTGCTCGCCCAGGCCCTGCCCTTCATGCAGGCATACGAGAACAAGACCGTCGTGGTGAAATATGGCGGCCACGCCATGGGCGATCCGGAACTGGGCCAGGCGTTTGCCCGCGACATCGCGCTCTTGAAGCAATCCGGCGTCAACCCGATCGTCGTCCATGGCGGCGGCCCGCAGATTGGCCGGATGCTAACCCAGATGGGCATCGAATCGCGCTTCGAGGGCGGCCTTCGCGTCACCGACGAGGAAACGGTGAAGATCGTCGAGATGGTCCTCGCCGGCTCGATCAACAAGGAGATCGTCGCCCTGATCAACGCCGAGGGCGAATGGGCGATTGGCCTGTGCGGCAAGGACGGCAACATGGTCTTCGCCGAAAAGGCCCGCAAGACCGTCGTCGATCCCGACTCGAACATCGAGCGGGTGCTCGATCTCGGCTTTGTCGGCGAACCGGTCGAGGTCGACCGCACGCTGCTCGACCTCTTGGCCCGCTCCGAAATGATCCCGGTGATCGCGCCGGTCGCCCCCGGCCGCGACGGCGCCACCTACAACATCAACGCCGACACCTTCGCCGGCGCCATCGCCGGCGCGCTGGAAGCCTCGCGCCTGTTGTTCCTCACCGACGTTCCCGGCGTCCTCGACAAATCCGGTCAGTTGATCAAGGAGCTGTCGGTGGCGGAGGCGAAGAACCTGATCCGTGACGGCACCATTTCCGGCGGCATGATCCCCAAGGTCGAAACCTGCATCGAGGCGATCGAGCGCGGCGTCGAGGGGGTGGTCATCCTCAACGGCAAGAAACGCCACGCCGTCCTGCTGGAACTTTTGACCGAGCACGGGGCGGGCACGCTGATCGTGCGGTGACGGGCATCCGGCCGGGCAGAAAATGCTCGGATCAGCACCGCCGCCTTGGTCGCACGGCAGCATGTCCCAAGATGCAAATCCTCGCCATACAAGCACTGGCGTTGTAGACTGACGGTCTGGCAAACCGGCGGACAACCAAAAATCGGGCTGTTCATCCGGTCGCCGATCGACCAGAACGCCGTATCCGCTTTCGGCCGGCATGGGTCGCGGGCCGGATCGGCGGCAAATTCGACATAGACGAAAAGGAGCCACGATGGCGAGAAAGCCCAATTTCGATTTCGAGCGTCAGGAACGCGATAAAGCCAAGGCTGCCAAGAAGGCCGCGAAGGCCGAGGCCAAGGCCGCCGCCAAGGAGCAGGCAGCCCCCACTCCAGTGCCCCCGGAACCGCGGGACTGATCCTTTCGTCCGCCATCCATCGGGGTACAGATCTTCAGGGACGAAGGTCTGCCCATCGCAAGTCGGGTCGGAACGACGCTGAACACCGCCGCGGACATGCGGGTGTGAGCGGCGGAACGGCCGGCAACCTCCAGGTCGGGATCAACGCGGTGCAGCTGGAACTGGCGACGCCATACCCTCCGCAGGACTTCCTTGCTTGTCAGTTCGAGATCGGTCGCGGACGACATCGGGCAGATCGATGATCGATCCCGTCGCGCCTGTCCGAGACGACCCGCTGTTCGATCTGGGCTGGTCCGCGTTCTTTTCAGAACAGCTCACATCGGATGACGATGGTCTCCAGCCGGTGCGCGTCGCGAGGGTTCATCGCTCGCGCATCACCGCCCTGTCACCCACCGGCCCCGTCGAGCCGGTACTGCCGGCCGACCTCCCGATCAGCCACTTCGCGGTCGGCGACTTCGTGCTGGTCGATCCCGAGACGCTGCTCGTCCGACGCCGCCTCGACCGCCGGTCGATCCTCCAGCGCCGGGTGTCGGGCACGCATGTCCCGCAATGTGCCGGCGCCAACATCGACACGCTGTTCATCGTCACGTCGTGCGATGCCGATTTCAATCCGGCCCGGCTCGAGCGTTATCTGGCCGTGGCCAACCAGGCCGGAACGGAGCCGGTCATCCTGTTGACGAAGGCGGATCTCGCGACGGATCCGCAAGCCTTTCATCGCCAGGCCAGCGCGTTGCAGCGCGGCCTCGACGTGGTGATCGTCAATCCCAAGGCAAGCGAGGCGGCGCTAGCGCTGGCGCCGTGGTGCGCCCGCGGGCAGACGGTGGCGGTGGTCGGATCGTCGGGTGTCGGCAAATCGACGCTGGTGAATACGCTGGTCGGGTCGGACGCGGCGGTGCCGCAGCTGACCGGCGCCGTCCGCGAACACGATTCCAAGGGACGCCACACGACCACCGCGCGCTCGCTTCATGCGATCGCGGGCGGCGGCTGGGTCATCGATACGCCGGGGATCAGGACGCTACAGGTCAGTGACGTCGCCGACGGTCTCGACCGACTGTTCGCGGAGATCACCGAGCGCGCGCCGCTCTGCCGATTCAGCAACTGCACCCATGCGCACGAGCCGCAATGCGCCGTTCAGGCCGGCGTCATCGCCGGCGACATCGATCCCGAACGGCTGGCACGCTGGCGCAAGCTGAAAGACGAGAACGCCGACAATGACCTAGCCGAGACGGGTTGGGCTGGCCGCTCCGGTGGCGGGCGCAAGAAGCGACGTTGACCCGGGTCCTCGGCAAGTCCGGCCAGCCTCCGCGAGGGGGCTGTCGATGTCGGAGGCGAAGAAGTCGATCCACGACGGGACGATGTCCGGCCGGCATGACCCCCGAGATCGAGGCCTGCATCGCGGCGATCGCACGCGGCGTCGAGGGCGTCGTCATCCTCAACGGCAAGAAGTGCCACGTTGTGCTGTTGGAACTGCTGACCGCATGGCGCTGGGAGGCCGATCGTCAGGTAACGATCGGCCTCCGCCTCTGGCCCGTGAAGCAGTTTTTCTTGGCGAGTGAAATGAACTGGCAATAGCGGGCAATTTCCGAAAGCCTCAAAGCTGGGCTGACCATCTTTATCGAGCAGTCGGAAGACGGAATTATCATTTGGACACACGCTACATCTTTATCCATGCTACTTCGGATCGCCTATTGAATGCCGGCGCCGAAGGACAAATTTAAGATGGTTGATAATCCGAAAGCGAGAAATGTAAGAAAAAACCTCGTGGAGGAGCTAGATTCTGTAGTTAAAAAATATAAAAGACTTGGAAGAATTAATTACATATTTTCATACACTCTTATGTCGTTAACGATAATATCAAGTGTAATGGCAGGTATAATCGGTGTCTTTTCGTCGATAGATGCGAAATGGGTGGGTGCCCTTGCTCTGGTTCCCGCATTCGCCTCTCTAACCGCCAGTGCTCTTAAGCACCAAGGGAAAGCAAATTGGCATTATCGAAAAGTTGACAGAGCTCGTGCCCTACGCAGACAACTGGAGTATGGGCTTTCCCATCCCCCAACTACAGAGGATATAGCCAGAGTCGCGCATGCTCTAAGAGTCCGTTTCGAAACTCACTGCGGCGGGTTCAAAGGCCCCTCGGATGGTCGCTCCGCAATGACATGATACCCGATTTCCGCGGGTTTGGGCGTCCCGGGTGAACCATGGAGGCTGGTCTTGGCAGGGTTTCGAAACGGCCTCTAACTGAGATCGATATCTTGCCTATCCGGTTGTTACCCACGCCCACTAAATGTGGGGTGCGCCCATTCCCCGGAGTAAAGCCCGTCAAAGGTCGGCGCAGCTGCCT